>CAKVCJ010000013.1 GCA_934725655.1 uncultured Brachyspira sp. | reverse complement strand
TAGCTTTATATAGATTTTGTATAAATATGCTGGCATCTATCGGAAACAAGATAAAAAAGCCTGCTATAGCTATAAATAATAATCCTTTACAATCATCGCTTGTAAGTGGAGCTTGTTTTATTATGCTTTGAAAATGATACTCAAAAAATATAAAGCCTGCTATTAGTAGCTTTAATATATTGCTTATGCTTTTTGCTTTATGTCTTATCATTGTTTTACCCCCTTTCAAAAAACATTTTTAATATAAAATATAAAGCTCCGCCTATTACTGTAAGATTTGTTATTACCTGAGCTATGCCTCCCAAAATATTTTTTGTATTAATAAAGCTTCTCATATTTATATTATCTTTAATTTCGCTTTTTATAAATTTTATATCTTCTTTAATCTCTTTTATGTCTTTATCCCTCATATCCAACCGCATATCTATTTCTTTTTGATGTGTTTTACTTGCATTTATATACTCTTCTATATCTTCTACTTCACTAATTAAGCCGTTGCCGTTCCTGTTGCCGTCTTTATTTAATCCTATCCTCTGGGCTATGGATATAATTAAATCTCTCACATCAATATCATTCATTAGATTTCCTTTATAGTGAGTTTAAAATTTTCTATTCCGTATTTCTCAAAAAGTAAAAATAAATCATTAATAGCTTTTGTACTACCCCCTATTTTACCGTTATTTCCATTGATATAACCGCATAAAATACAGCCTAAAGTATCTTGAGGTGAATTTCCTATATGTATTAATATTCTTCTTTTGTTGTGGTTTTTTATAGTATCAGACATAACCCATACAGCTATATTTTTTCCTTGCGTGCCGTCTTTTATTTTTTCTAAATGATTTTCTTTTTTCCAATAATCATACTTAATAGCTAAACCTGAATTAGTGTTTGAAGAAGTCCATCTTAAATAATAAACGCCAGCCAATATTCTTCTATCTTGTCCGCTTTCTGAAGTGCTTTCTCCTTTATTCTCTAAAGTAAAACAGCTAAAAATATTTTCTCCTTTCTCATTATATACACTTAAATTACCTATTGTAGAGCCTTCAGCTTTTTTATCATTCTTTTTTACATTCTCATATTCTTCTTTTCTTTGTATAACTATATTAAGCATATATAACCTCCGAATATTGTATAATTATTATATAATACAAAAATTAATATGTATTATAAGATTTTATAAAAAAACAAAAAAAATATTAAGATTGTTTTTTGTATTGTTCTTTTATATTTGCTCTTGTTGTTTGTATGCTTTTAAGTGCTCCAATTTGAGTTTCATTCAATAACCCTTGAGAAGCTAAACTATTAAGCACATCATCTAAAAGCTCGGCTCTCACTCCATCTATATTGCTAACATATTGTCCTTGCCTTTGTATGAGTATATAAGCATTATATTCTTCTTTGCTCATTAAACCGTCATTATATTTCTCTTCAATAGACTTCTCTGTAATATATTTTTTACCATTTTCTTTTTCTATTATCTTTTTATTTTTATCTAATTCTTCAAGCCCCCTCTCAATCATAACAATATAATCTTCTTCATAATTTTTATTTAATTCTCTAATTACCCCGTTATCTATTATTTCATTATCTTTAAGAGCTATAATCTTTTCTTTTACTTGCTCTTCTAAACTTTTAACTGAACCGTCTTTATTATAAGACCTTATATCTTTTTGGCTAAAATCTTTTATATTTTTATTATCTAATATAGCTTCATTATCTTTTAATATAACATCATTTTTATTATTAACATTTAATACTTTTATTATTTTATTAGTTGCTTTATTATAAATTATTAGTTCCATATATTTACTCCATTTATACTTTCTAATTCATAAATTTCTATTTTTATATTTTTAACTCTAACTTCATTGTCTGAACCATTACAAACTCTGTCAGAATCAAATGAAAAATAAGTGGTGCCTTTCTGCCCATTATTTATTGAGTATTCGTGCTGTTCTCCAATACACCAGCTATATACTCCTTTGCTATAAAAAGAATAAATATTCAAATATTGTAATGAGCATTCCCCCGTTAATTTTTTTATAGCATAATTTTGTATAAGACCATTTCTTGCTTCATCAGCAAAACCGCCCTCAACTCTAAAAAATGCCCCTGTTGTAGCAAATCTTTTTTTCCATACTGTAGTAACCCCATATATAGTTTTATAATAATTTGCAGGTCTTTTCTTATCATCAAAAGTACCGTCATCTTCTGGGTATACTATAAAATATAATGGTATGTTATATCTATTAAACAATATATCTAAAGCCGTCTGTACATTAGCACCTAAAGCCTCATTAGTTTGAGTTACATTCACTGCATCAGCTGTTCCTAAATCCAAGCCTATTGCAGTTAATTTACCTATATCCGCATCCCAATTTGAAGCCGTGAAGTTTTCATTTACCTTGTATAGTTTATTATTTCTAATAATCAAATCATTTATTAAATAAGTATTATTTTCAATATATTCTTTATTTAATCCGCCGTCCGTATTAATATCAGAAACTGTTATTTTTTCAGCACCATTAATAAATACTTTTTTTACAGTATCTATATAAACTTTATTTTCTGATGCCTCTTTGCCTGCCGTAATTTCTATAACAGCTCTCTCTTCTTCTGTGCTGTTATTTATTATCTTTAATGCTTTGCCTATTCCTGTATTTTCAATACTTGCTTTTATATTTTCATTATCTGTTTTGCATTCTATATTATCCGCATTAGATGTAATATTAATAGAAGCCTCGCTTTTAGGTTTTACTTCTATAATATTCTTTGCTAACTCTAATTCTGTATTATAAACAGGGTTATTAATAAATACTTGTAAAATACTGTCTTCATAATAATATTGATTATCAGATTGTTTTGATGCTTTTATCTTAAAAGAAGCCTGTATATATTCTCCTGCAGTATCTGTTTTTCTTATAGTTATTTTTTTGCCCTGCAAATCATATTCCATATTGCTGGCTATAAAATCGGTAATTTCAATATCGCTGTCGCCTAATATATTTATTTCAATACTGTTTTCAGTATCCGCAAGCATTATAGGGCTTTTTTTGTCAATTTCTATAGGAGCAGGCTTAAGAATTAAAAAACTGCTGTTTATCTTAATATTATCGCCCTCTATATAAATACTTGACTGCCTTGCCTCTTCTATTTTTTTATTCAGCCTTTTATCTTCTTCTGTCAGTTTATTATCCTCTTCTATGCGGTTATTAGTTTCAGCTTTTATTTTCTCATCTATCTTTTTATCTTCTTCTATACGAGTATCTGTTTCATTATCTATTTTTGTCTCAATTCTTTTTAATTCACTTGAAACACTTTCGCCTGTCGCTATATAAATATTTTCAGCATTATATAAATCTATAATTTTATTATATTGAATTAAATCATCAAAATTAGGACTATAAACATTTTCAAGCACCAAATATCTTTTATTATCTTTTATTATTATTTGGTTTTTGTATATATTTTTAATACCGCTTCCCCAAGATATTACATCTGTCAGAGGCTTTAAAGAGTTATCATTATCATTTACTATAAAAAATTGATTATCAGACTGCACCAAATCATACATCTTTAATGCTCCGCTGTCTTCTAACTGCTTGAAAGGAGTTATTAATATACAGTTAGATATTTCATTTTTTGTACTTCTGAAATCTTTTACAGCTTTATATAAATATCCGTCTTTTTTTATTATATCATTTACTTTATAATCATAAAAAGGATAGAAGTTTTTTATAGGGAAGTTCGTATCAAGCAGGTTTAATTTTTTAGCTGTCTCATCAAACATCCAGCTTGAAAGCACTGTGTTATATGTAGTTATATCAGCCCTTAAAACTTTATTCAGATTTTGTATATATAAATAAACTATAGATTTAAAATTAATATCTTCAACTAAATATATTTTGTCTGTATCCAATTCTGCATCTTTTAACTCTTTTATGCTTTTTACTACAGAAGGGAAAACCTTAACGCCTCCGACATAAAAATTCATACTATAATAATCACCGTCTATACTGTATCCCAAATCAGCACAGAATAAGCTCTCGCCTTCAAATACTTTTACCTGATTATTTTCAGGCTTTAATTCTATTTCTATTTGTACTCTCTTCAATTCAAATTCATTACTGCTTACCTTATATTGAAAGGGGGCTTGCAAATTATTTTCATTTAATTTCTTTTCTGTCAAAAAATCACTCATTTTAATAATCCTTTAATTTTTATTTACAGTTCTTATGTATTAGGCGGTACATATAAATTAACAGTGCATCTTTGTGTAACCCGTTCAGGTACTGCCGCAAAATCTCTCGAATATACTGTCATACCTCTTAAAGCATCTTTTAACGCATTAATAGTCATTACTAATTCATTTCTATACTGCTCTATTCTTGCGTTCTGCTCTGCAAATCTATTATTCATAAGATTATCTATTTCTATAAACTTCTGCGTTATTCTTGCGTCCTGCTCATCTAATCTCTGCTGTATCCTTTTTATATAAGCAGGCACGCCGATAGTTCTATAAACCAGCTCTTTTAATACTGATGATGTTACAGCCGTTGTAGAAAACTGTCCGCTTACTATTCTTAATATCTGCCCCTTATGCTCTGTATTTATATAATAAGTGCCTTTAATTCCGTCTCGGTTAAACCA
The DNA here is from genome assembly GCA_934725655.1 of uncultured Brachyspira sp. GTDB lineage: Bacteria > Spirochaetota > Brachyspiria > Brachyspirales > Brachyspiraceae > Brachyspira. The sequence continues at coordinate 11,845 of CAKVCJ010000013.1, read as the reverse complement.
AAATATTTGATTGGCTTTAGGAACTAATACCTTATTCCCTATCTCGCCCGCAACATTTACTAAATCTGTTATTTTCTTTCCTGTCGCCCTGTCTATAATTTGAAAATTACAGTAATTAAGAAAACTTATAGAAGTACATAAAAGCCCTGTCGTTACATCCAAATATTCCTTACTCTCCAAACTGCTTTTTTTAGGTATGATAAAATCCAAGTTCTCAACATACTGTAAAGAATTAGCATCGATAAAAGGGTCATAAGTATTAGCCATACTGAAATAATCTAATATAGTACATTCAGAAGTACCGTTATTAGTATCTCCCATAGTGCTTACTTTAATATTTCCATTAGTATTTTCATTAGGTCTTGAATGATTATTCTCTAAATCATTTAAATTATAATCTGCCATTTTTATCTCCTTGTTTTTAATTTCTTAAAACACCCTGCTGTACTCTTTTTGTGTTCTGGTCTAACTTAAACAGATAATTAGTAAATTTAGTATCCATTTTAGCTAAATCCGCATCTATTGTTAAATTATTGTTTTTATATTCATATTTAATAACTCTAGTATTCATTACAAACTCATGTACTCCTGCATTATAAAACACCATAGCTTTAACAAATAAAATGCCGTCTTTTTCCGCTAATACTTTCAAATTAATTTTATCATAACCGCTCACATCAAAAAGTCTGAAACCATCAACGCATTGTTTTCTTTGAGACTTCTCTCCGTCTGTAATAAAAAATACGCCTGTAGGCTCTTCTTCAGGCTTTACAGTTTTGAAGTATAAAGCTATCTTTTCTATGCTGTATCCTTTTAATGCCAATACTTTATATTCTCTGCTTTCAAAAAAACTTATTAATTTCTCATTAAACTTGTCCGCTCCTAAAGGGTAATCAATCCCTACATCTACAGCTATAATATCGCTTTGTGCATTATTACTGTAATCTCCTTGATTAGCTTGTTTATTCTGCAGTTCTGTTGTACTATAGAAATTATTATCAGGCTTCATTATTATTTTTAAAGCCTCGTTAAAGTTTAATTCATAATTTCTATTAACATTCTTTAATTTCACCTTTTCAGGTACTTTTTGATATTTAAGCATACTATATGCTCTGTCATAAATTACATCATACTGATTTGGATAATATACCGTATCTACTGAAAATATATCGTATTTTATACCGACTGTTCTCTCCAATTCTATATGCGGATATTTGTTTGTATTTCCTACTTCTACAGGCAAAACCCTTGTATATTCTTCATCATTTACTTTAGTCTTTACAGTACAAATATATCTTGTTATTATATCGCTTGTATCCTTCTCATATTCGCTTTCAGAAAAATCATTATTAAACCAATTAATAGTGCGTTTCGGCTCATCATTTATCTGCTTAAAGAAAAATACATTATTAAAATCCACCCCCCAGCAATAATTACTGCTTAATTCACTTTCAACCGCATCCAATATTTCAGCAACATTTTTAGCTCCGTATTCCATACTTATTTTTACATTATTATCAGCGTCAATCTCTTCATCTTTCCAAGTAATACCGCATTGTACTATAAAGCTCTTCATATCCTTAATTATATCCAAAGCCCCTTTCTCAAACTCTTCTACAATCTGACCGCCTGCTATATATTGATAATTCAAACGACCCCAAAGAGGTATAATGCTTAATCTTTTACTAGCTCCGTCAATAAACTCTACATAGCCTGCATATTTTAATTTCCCATACAAATAATATTCAACCTTATCGCCCAAATTAATATAATCTACAGGATACTGAAAAACTATCTCAGCATTTTCGCCCCCTCTTTTATTTACTTGAAACTTATAGCTTGAATAGGTTTTTATTCCGTTTTCAGCATATATATTGCCGTTTATTTTTATATATGTACCCCTCTCTTCAAAACTCTCATAAGGCGGAGGAGGGAGAAAATATAATTTGCCTCTTAAAAAAGCATAAGGAAATCTATTAGCAAAACCTATCAAATTAAAATACCTCTCTTATATTCAAATCTTAACCTTTCAATAGGCTCAGAATATTCTAAATATATAACATTAAGACCCGGATTTAATTCAGGCGATATGCCTTCATGGTCGTAAACAACTCCGTTTATAGTTAATACATCGCCGTCAAAATATACTAACTTATGACCTTTACTTACACGGCTATTAAAATAAACACCGAAATTAAGGCGGTTGGCAACTATAAAGGTAAGCTGTTCAGTTAATACATTAAAATCTATAGCAAATTTTAAAGCCGTAGGTACTAAACTTTTTGAATAATACATTATATCCTGCTTACCGTCTGCATTTTCATTTAAAGCAACATCATAAATATCAGTTAATTGTCTTAAAAATACTTTATCTATAGCGGTTAAAGAGATAGTAATAACCCCCAAATCATTTATATACTTTACAGTGTAGCCTCCTACTTCTATTAATGCATGCTCCGCTTCATATATTTCGCCGTCATATTCCAGCCTCAAAAAATACTGCTTGCTGTTGGTACTCATTATCATTGAAGTATATTTTGAATACTGCTCATCTAATCTTACCCATTCTCTGCTTGCGTTTCTGTATTCATAAATAGGTATTCCAAACGACATTTTTCTGCCTATATCTATCATACCTACGCCTTGTACTCCGCCTCTTAATTTATTGCCTTCTACTATTTTTATATCATTTTTTATACTCCCCATCTCTATTTGGCTGGATAATTGAACTAAATCAAGTATAGTCTGTTCGTATTTGTTTCTTATTACTAATTTTAAGTTATAACCCATTTTTATTACCTTGTATACATAAAACTGTTTCTTGCTTTATAATTATTCATAGCTTCAAATATTTCATTTTCACTTAATACTTGAGAAACATTAAATATCACATTTTCTATATACATTCCTGCTCTCTCGCCAAGCGATTTAGTTCTTTCAGTGCTTATTACTTCCAAATCTCCGCCTGCCCTTTGTCTCACCATCTCAGGTCCCTGTTCGCCTACTATAGCATACTGATTATTTTTTAACGCATAACCGCCAGTACCATAAGCAAACTCAGGAGGACTAGGAGGGCTTGCTTTTACATTTTCTAAAGCATTTGAAGCACTTTGTACGCTTGAAACCGCACTTGCTACAGATGCTATAATACCTGCTGCTAAAGCAGCGCCTGCTATAGGACCCGCTATAGGACCCAATTCAACAGCACTTCTTGCAAAAGCTAAAGACCCCATAACCGCACCTTGTGCAGTGCTTATTACACTGTCTGCTATAGCTTTATTTTTCTCCTGTTCTGCTAATTTTACTTCATTCTGCCAAGAAGCAACAGCCTTATTATATTCCGCCATAGCTAATTCGTATTGCAGCTGCTTTTCTTCTTCTTTAACTTTTTTCTCTTCTTCAAGTTTTTTCTGTTCTTCTTTTTTTTGAGCGGTCAATTCTTTTTTCTTATTCTCTATAGCTAATGCCGTCATCTCATCGCCTATTTCTTTTGCTAATGCGTATTCCTCATCCAACCTCGCTATACGCTCCTCATAATCACTGTCCTCCTCATCTTTTTTATCTTCCTGTGCTTTATTAAACTCATCAAGTTTCTTCTGCGCCTTTTCTATTTCCGCATCATAAACTTTCAAATCATTTAAGCCTAAATTGCTGAAGCCTATAATGGAGTCCGCAATACCTTTAGACATTTTAAATATATTATCTAATACGCCGTCCATTTGATCTTTTAATTTATCTAACCAAGTCATTTCAGGAGGTTTTTCATCAAATTCATTTAATGCTTTTTGTACTTCTATTATACCTTGCTCTAATGCTCCCATACGCTCAATAGATTTATCTTCAATCTCGCCGTTATTTTCTATGATAGTTTTTGCCGCATCCTGCATCATAGATTTTTTTTGTTCTAATACCGATTTATCTAATTCTTTTAATTTCTGTGCTCTAACTTTTTCATCATCTACAGTCGCTTTAATTATATTCGCCTGAAATTCTTTATATTGTTCTAAATTTTGTATCCTTTCTGCTAAAGTTTTAGCTTCTTCTTCTTTGGTTTCATTTCCTGCTTCTGTGCTTGTCTGTACCGAACTTTTTAATACTTTTATAGCATCTGCCTGATATTTTGATGATAAGCCGTTAAATCGGTTTAATACATTTTCGCCTGTTTTTTCTGCTTCAGTAAATATAGCTGGAAAACCATTAACAGCTTCAACTACAGTATTTTTTAAATTCGCTAAAGCCCCTTTAAGATCCCCATCAAATAATGCAGTTAATACGCTTGCGGAGTTTTTCATTATATTCATTAAATATTGAAAAGCTCCTACAACAGTACCTATAACTTTATTAACTATTCCGAACCTTTCATTTAATGAGCCTAAAACATCTATTACAGCAGACACCACAGGGGCAAAAGCAGATTTTATCTCATTTATTAAATACTGAAGTCCTTCCCAAACTAAAGTTACCGCCGCCTGCACATCGCCTATAACTTTAGCGAACTTCTCTATAACAGCTGTATCGCTGAATGCCTTTTTTACTTTTTCCATAGCATCAGCAAATACTTTCACAGCAGGAGCACCTAAAGCAGCTATTATTTTTCCTACTACCTGCATAACCCCTTCGCCTGCTTGCTTAGCTCTTTCCATATCTTTAGCAATAGCGGAGTTTTTAGTATTCTGCAGTGCACTCATAGCCTTTTGTACTAATTGTATTCCCTGATTTAATCCTGTTATAGCTAAAGACACGGGTCCTAGTGCGGCAGTAATTCCTTTCATTGCTTTGCCTGCCGCACTGCCGATACTTCCGAATGCACTGCTTGCTTTTTTTACTCCAGCAACTAAATTACTGCTTAATGATTTTGAAGCGGCTATAGCCTGCGTACTAACCTTTTTTACATTCTCTATAGCATCCTGCGTATGAGCAGAAAAAGTGCTGAAAGCTTTCACAGTATTGTTTATTTGTAATTGTAAAGCATCTAAACCGTTAGATACAAAATTAAGATTTATTGTGCTTGCTGTCGGCATTCTAATTCCTTTTTCTTTATTTCAATTTTCATAAACCCTATAGCATAATTCAAAAGAACTCTTTTATTATAATCATCATAATTAAACGGCTGTCCGCTTAAAATTATGCTTTCAGCTTCAAGCAATATATATTTATATTTATTATATAAATAATATCCTTGAGCTATCACATTACTGTTTATCTTAAAATATAAATCAATAACGCTTGCCAAATACCCTTTTACAAAATGCGGAGCTATTAAGCTAATCTCATGTATCTGCTCTTCTAACTCCCATATACGAAAAAACTAACTACACAGCTGACTATTTCTTTTGTCATCTTGAAAGGCTCTTTATTTAAGTTTAATTTACAGCCGTCTTTATAAACTTTTATGTCAAGCCTTTTTACTACTTCAAGCAAGCCGTCATTCAAATTAGTTTTAGTAAAAGCCTCTGTACTGTCGTCAAACTCTATAGTGTCATTCTCGCCGAACCATTTAGACAAATCGCCCTGTCTTCTTAATGTCTTCTGCTCCTGCCCCTCTATAGTTATTACTTCTACAGTCTGCCCGCTTGCGAATTTCAAAATATTATCTTTATACATCTTTATATCTCCTTAAAAAATTATTTTAAAAATGCAGGGAAGTCTTTTTCTATTTCTTCCTGCGTATATGTTGTCTTAAACTTTTTATCACTTGTTACTATTATCATTGAAGTATAAGGGTCGGATATGCTTGCAACTGCTGTAAAGCCTGATGCTGTGAGCTGTATAACTCCGTCCGCTAAATCTGGATACTGAGGCTGTCCTAAAAGAGTTTTACTGCTCTTTATTATCTTATATTCTTTACCGCTTTTGAAAGCAGAAGTGTCAAGCAATATAGAAATATTTCTGCCCTCATTTACATATTTTTCAAATAAGTTTCTTGACTGCTCGTTAAACATCATTTCAAAATCGTAGCTGTCTGTATATTTGCTTACAGGTATCTCATAAGGCTCATTGCTTATATTCCATTGAGGCTCTACAGTCCAAGCAAAATTATTAGTCATGCTTGCTATAGTAGTAGCTCTTTGCCTGCAGGCGTATGCTTTTGTTCTTCCGTTAGTCTGTGCGAATGCAGCAGCAACATCATCTATTTCTGCCTGTGTAGGCTCGCCCTCAAATTCATCTACATAACCGCCCCAGATATTTGCTGTCAGATTAGTTAAGTTATTGTTTTGATACTGCATATTCATAGATAAAAACCTACAGCCGTAATATTGATAGCTTGCAGGCGCTCTTTGACTAGACACTAACATATTAAAATATCTTGCCTCTCCCCTGCGAGGAATAATAAAGTTTATATAAGGGGCTATTTTTTTCTTATAAGCTTCTGATAATTCGCCAACTCTAAAAAACTCTCTAATACTGCAATTATAATTATTTTCTGTACCTTCAAAATTAAGGATTTCTGTACCCTCTCCTATATGAAGTACAGCTAAAAACAACTGCTCATTACTTTCATCTTTAAAATCATTTACTGCGTCTATAAAGCCTTGAACTGTCATGCCCTCAGTTATAGTTACCGATTTTGTAGTTGTCTCATCTAATACAATATCAACTTTAGTAGTTTTGTTTTCTGTTTTAGTAATATTTATTAAAAACTTATCTTCGCTTTCAATAGATATAAGAGCCTGATTATTTTCTAAACTTTTTACAGTACCGCCGAACACCATATCAGAATACCAAGCAGAGCCGTTAGGCGTTACAACATCGCCTAAATCTCCTGTAATTTGAGTTTTACCTAAAAATTTTAACGGAGTAGGCAATCCTATTCTTGCTGTTTCAAGTATCTCCACTTCTTTTTTTATGCTGTTAGATGTAGGAAACAGCATACGAATATTGCCTTGCTGTGTAAAATCTAATTTTTCTGTACTGTTTTTACTCTCTCCAACTCTAACATTATATTCGCTTCCTACAAATACTTTTAAGCCTTTTTTCTCTCTATCAGTTATTGCCATTTTTATCTCCTTTGTCTTTTAATTTATTTTTTTCGTCTTTATTATTATCAGCTAATTGCTTTAATATTTCCTTGCTTTCTTTTTTCTCTTTTCTGTATTCTTTTACAAACTTATTCCATTCGTTTATATCTTTCATAATATCTCCTCTAAAGTTAAATCTTGTACTTTATAATCAAAACTCAAATCCGCATCTATAATTAATTTGTCTATACTGTTGAAATTAATCATTTTCCCTTGAGAACTTGAGTAGTATTTTTCTATTGTAATATTAGGGCTTGCAGGCGTTAAATTATCTCTATAGCTGTAAATAAATTGCTGTAATCTGTCATATAAAGTCTGAATAAATAAATCGCTCACATAAGCACAATTAGAAGGCTTTACATCATATTCAATATAAGTATTTACTGTTATGCTTGTGCCGAAGTTTACAGTCCCTAATTGACCGAGTAAATCATCTTTATTGCCTGATACAGATTTTATTTGTACTAATAAAAAGTTTTTATCTATTTGCCTAAAGTTTCCAAGACTAAAATTGCGTATTTTATATTTATCTTCTATATTTTTATTGAAATTGCCCTGCCCCTCTTGTTTTTTCCAATCCTTATCTAAGTAATCATCTGCGAGATAATTCAATAAACTTTCTTTTATTTTATCTATCATTGCATTAAGCCTTTCAATCTTTTATCTATATACTTTTGTACTTTATCAGCATAAATATCCGTCTGCTCTTTCAAAAACTTATCGCTTGCTCCTATATTAAAATTAATATATTGATGACTAGCTCTATATCCGTATTCTATTTCATCATTTTGTACTCTTTTTATTATTTTTATGCCTGCTGTATCTTGTTCTTTCATTAAAGCAAATAATGTCGCTCCGCTCCATACACCTAAACACCAGCCGACAGGCACTTTATACTTTCTATATTTCTTATAAGGCTTGCCCCCTTTTTTATCTCTAAAAGGCTGACCTATTATACTTCCGCCAGATTTAGCTATCTCTAATACTTCCTTTTTTCTCCAAGCTTTTAATACAGCTTCTAACCATTTATTTTTTAAAGCTTCATTCTGTTCTATTGATTTAAAAATAGCTATTGTTTTTAACAGCTTTTCGTTAGTTCTGTCTACGCTTTCATTACCCATTAATGAAAAATATTTCCTTTATTCAAACTCGGCATTTTAGGTATGCTTCGGCTTGCAGCAAACTTTTTAGCATTTTTCTCTATCATAGAAGCAAATCTGTCTCTTTCAAGCTTTAATGCTTCTATATATGTTTTACTGTTATCATTATAATTACTTAAAGCTAAAGCAATTACAGTCTCTAAAATAATGTAGCGTTCAATGTTATACTCTGCTCCAATTTCCAAATTAATATCTTTAAGCCAATTTAATATTTGTGTTTTAATTTTTTCAATAAGCACAGATATTTCTTCATCAGTTATTTGTTTAGCTTCTTTATTGTCTCCATAATCAAATAACTTCGCAGACATCTTTATATCATCAACCGTTACATTTATAGTCATAATTTATTTGCCTTTTTTATCTTTACCTTTTTTCTCTTCAGGCACTGTATTATCAGTATCGCCTTTTTTCTCTTCCAATTCTTCCTTTAGCTTTTCATTCTCTTCTTTTAGTTTTTCATAAGATTGAATATTTTCGCCGTTCAATTCAATATCTATCCATTTCTTATTCTCTTCATTTTCAAAAACTAAATACTCATCTAATTCAGTATCAGGCTTGCTTGTTATTATTTTCAATATGCTTACATTTTTCGCTTTTATGTCATTATGAAGCACTCCGTCTTTTGCTATAAAGATGGCATCTTTTTTCAAGTCATAAGTCTTTTCAAATACATTATGACCTATTAAATCTATATTGCATTTTCCGATATACATTTATCTATCTCCTTTTAATTATTAAATCAAAGCAGAATAAAATAATCCTGCTTTGATAACCGTATCTTTTTTTTACTGAACTGTGAATGTTACTTTAGCGAATGCTTCAGGCACATCAATGTAATAACCATAGTCGCAATAGAAAGCCACATTTGTAGTATTGCCCTGCATATATACATTTAGCTTTTCTATGCCTTCAAGTCTTTTTATTGAAGCCCTGTCTGCCATTAATGAGTTTGTTGATACGAATAAGTAGAACTCTAATTCTTCGCCCCAAACCAAATTAGCATCTCCGCTTTCATATCTGGCATCCAAAAATCTTAATCCTGCAACTTGAACATCAATATTTATGCCTGCATTCTGACTGAATATTGCGTTTATAGTCTGCATATTAAAATGTGCATTCTCTTGTGCATAGCCGTTAAAGAAGTTGGTTAGCTTTTGTGAAGCTGTCAATTTATTCCATGCCTCTTCAGGTATAGCTATGATAATATTTCTGTTAGCATTCATTCCTTTGAGAACTTTTTTCAAATAACTGATAGCATTATTTATAGCCGCTCTGAAACCGCCGCCTGCAGTGTCTGCATTAATATTTCCAATAGTAAAAATATTAGTGCCTGCTTCATATTTCTGCGATTTTACAGCATTATGAATATTATAATCCATAGTTATAAACTTACTGTCAGACACGCCTTGAGAAACAAGTCTTACTAACTCATTTCCTTCAGGGTCATCTAATACTGACATAGCTCTTTTAGTAGATAAAGGTATCTCAAAAGTTTTATCAGTATAGAACACTGCGGCAGGTCTGTACTCTACAGGGTCCATTAATGTCTGAACTCTGTCTCCGCCTGCTCCCTGATTGCCGTTAGGATTATAACCAACCATGCCTTTAAAAATAGGAAACTGCTGATTTAAAGCATTTACCTTTATAGGCGGAAGCTTGTCAAATATCGCTCCTGATGTCTGGCTATAAGCCGCTAATTGATTTGACACTGCTCTCTCAAGCTGTGCTATATCTCTTCCTGAAACTGCCATTAGTAATTACCTCCTCTTATTCTAATTGCCTCGCCGTCTGCTCCTTTGCTGACAGCATAGCCTACTATTTTGTCATCGCCTGTTGCTTTTTTAAATCCCTTAACATCAGGAGTTAAAGGGTCTCCTAAAGCAACAGCACCTTTTGCCCTTACCCAGAAATAATATCCGCCTTTTAAGTAGCTTGCTTCTATAACATTTACACCTGCAACATCCATATCAGTATTCTTAATCAATTTATTTGATAAAATACCTATAAATGTCTCTCCAGTTACAAACGGATGAACTTTACCTTTAGCATCAACTGACAATGGAGATGCTAATTCAACATCATTCCAATCAGTCGCTAAATCTACAGATAAACCGTCATTGCCGTCAATAACTAACTTATCGCTTACATTAAAATATAATTTGTTGGCCATTATTCTTTATCTCCTTTTAATATTTAAGCAAATCTTTTGTTATTTCGCCTACTGAACGCTCTTTCTCTTTGCCCATAGATGCCTGCTCTATTTTGCGTCCGCCGTAAAAAGCAAGCTCTTTAAAAGCAACTTCTATTGCTCTTTTGCCCATATACTTCACATTTCTTTTTAAGAAACTAACCGCAGGCTTAACGCTTGAAGGCACTACTTTAGAGCCTGTTTTTGCCTCATGAGATGCTATCATATCAGCAAACTTACTCATAGCTGTGCTCTCTTTTTTGTCTTCCTCTTCTTCTTTATTTTGAGTTTCAACCTCTATTTTTTTGTCTTCTTCTTTTTTCTCTTTATCCTCTTTTTCTTCGCTATTCATTTCTGCTGTTTCACTAGATGCCAACTCTTCAATTTTTTTGACAGCTGTACTAATATCTTCTTCGCTAGCACCTGCATTCTTCATAATAGCTGTAATCTCTTCTATCAACTTTTGTTTATCCTCTTCCTTGTTTTGAGAGGCAGTTTCTTTTTTCTCTTCTTCCTCTTTATTCTGTTTTTTCTCTTCCTCTTCGCTATTCATTTCTGCTTCTTCAGTCTCTTCTTCAGGCTTTTTAGTTCTAATCTCTATGATTTTTTTACAAACTTCTTCAGGCAGTTCTTTTATAAAATCATCATCTAAAAGCATTTCAAAGATTTCTTCTTTTTCCATTTTTACATCTCCTTTATTTTGTTTTATTTTTATTTTATAAACAGGAATTTTCTCTCCTTGTTTATTCATAGTAACAAGCTCTACATCTTTAGCACCCTCGCTATTAACTAATGAAACTCCAAACACTTCCAAATCAATTATATTGCCGTTATCATCATAATGCAGAACAAAATCGCCTGAAGGCAAAGGATATTCTCCGTTTTTTACCAATTCAAGCCCCTTGTCTGTCAGCTGATGCTCCGTAACATAAAGACCGTCATCTCTTGCCTCTATTTTATGTACTTGCCCTACAACGCTGTCTTTATCGTGGTTTTCATACATAGGAATAGGGAGACCTCTTTTATTAAAGTTCTCTTCCGCTTTTTTCCATAATTCATTTTCTATAACTTCAGTTCTTATTTCTCTTAAATTGTTATCGCTCTCTTTCTCATACCATCGCATTAAGTTTTTTAAAAATCTAAACGGTTTTTTTATTATATTCATTTTTCATAACCCTTTTTTTTCTGCTTTTAGATAATTTTAGCATATCTTTATATAAAAAAGTTATAAGATTTTATAAAAATAGTTGTTTTTATTTAAAATAAATATTTTTATACAGTTGTAATCGAATAGAATTTTATTATACTATTATCTGTAATAAAAAATATGAATTTAAGTTGACAAATAAAATAAATCTGCTATGATATAAACATCAATAATAAGTATAGCTGTTAAAAATGATACATACATACATACATACATACATACATACATACATACATACATACATACATACATACATACATACATACATACA
>CAKVCJ010000012.1 GCA_934725655.1 uncultured Brachyspira sp. | reverse complement strand
CTAAACCTTTAGTTTCTATCATGCCTAAAGCCATAGAACTTGCCATATTGTTTACCTCCAATAATTTTTATTATTTTATAATACCTTCAACTTCTTCATGCGGTCTTGGTATTACATGCACGCTTATTAATTCGCCAACTTTAGCTGCTGCTGCTGCACCTGCATCTGTTGCTGCCTTTACTGCGCCTACATCTCCCCTTACCATAATAGTTACTAAACCGCCGCCTACTAATGTTTTGCCTACCAAATTAACATTAGCTGCTTTTACCATAGCATCTGCTGCCTCTATTGCTGATACTAAACCTTTAGTTTCTATCATGCCTAAAGCCATAGAACTTGCCATATTGTTTACCTCCAATAATTTTTATTATTTTTTTTATTTATCGTTCTTTTTTTTCTTTTTTGATTTTTTCTTTGAAACAGTTCTATTAGAATCTATTTCATTATTTGTTTTTTTATTCATATCTTCATCAAAAAGCAATGCATCCTCATTATTATCAACATTGCTGTCTGATGAAATATTATCTGCATTTTCATTAATTATTTCAGTATTGCTTTCAGTTTCTTTATCCTCTTCTTTTTCTTCATTCTCTTTTATTTTTTTATTAACATCTTCAACTGCATTATTATTAGATGCATATGCAAAAAGAGTATTAAGAACTTGTTTATCCAATCTTGCTATAACATTACTAGCTAAAACCTTTCCAACTTTTTCTGCTGCAGCAACTCCAGAGTCAACAGCAACTTTAACAGCAGCAACATCTCCAAAAAATGATATAGCCACTCTTCCGCTTCCCACATGCACCATAGAAGGCAAAATAATATTACTAGCCTTATTTGCTGCATCCAAAGCCTCAACAGCAGCGGTATGACCATGAGTTTCTATCATGCCTAAAGCATATTCCATAATAATTAATATCCTCTTATATATAAGTATATAAAAAAATCATTATTTATCTAACAAATAATCCATTTTTTAATACGCATCTTCTCTTTCTAGTAAAAGTCACTGTACTAGTAATACCATCTCCCGTACTGCTTGCCAATGTGAAGCTCGTATATCCCTCGCCGCCTAAACCTATACCAGCATAAGAAGGAGCATTTTTTACAAAAATTGTTGTCTGCAATCTTCTTGGAGCTATAGTTAACCTGTCAATATTTTTAGAATGCATAACTGCCGTATGTCTGCATCCATTTTCTAATTTCACAGCTAACTCTAAAGCCTCATCAAAATCTTTACATCTTATCAAAGGAAGTATAGGCATCATAAGCTCTTCAACTGCAAAAGGATGTTCTTTATGAGTTTCCATTATTATAAGTCGAGGGTCATACGGACATTCTATACCTAAAGTATCCAATATGTATTTAGCATTCTTCCCTACAAATTTTTTATTTATAGAGCCGTTTTCATTTAGAACGCCTTTTTCTAATTTTAACATATCCTCTTTTTTAAAAATTTTAAAAGCATTATTTTTTTCCATATTGAACATCAAATAATCAAATATAGAATCAACAGCCAAAACCTCTTTTTCAGCTATACAAGGCATATTATTATCGAGAGAAGCACCTTTAACTATATCAGCAGCAGCCTGTTCTATATCAGCAGTTTCATCAACTATAACAGGAGGATTTCCAGCACCCGCTCCAATAGTTTTCTTTCCGCTTTTTAACCCCTTAATAACTATAGGCATCCCCCCTGTAATGCATAATGCATTAATTTTAGGACTCTCCATCATATAATCAACTTCCTCAACAGATGCTTTTGAAATTGTAACTACTAAATTTCTCTCGCCGCCTGCCTCTATTATAGCTTCATTAATTTTTCCAACAAGCCAATTAGATACTTTTACAGCACTCGGATGCGGACTGAAAACAACACTGTTTCCTGCTGAAAGCATATTAATGCTATTACATATAATAGTTTCTGTAGGATTTGTAACAGGTGTTATAGCACCAATCACACCAAACGGAGAGAATTCTAATAAACTTAATCCGTCATCTCCTGTTAAAGCACCAGTATGTAAATCTTCAACCCCCGTACATCTCTCTATAGCCAATGTATTCTTATTAATTTTGTCCTCAACTCTGCCCATCTTACTTTCTTCTACAGCCATCACCGACATTTCTTTAATTAGAGGTCTTAATTTATTTCTTATAGAATCTGTTATCTTCTTTCTTTCTGATAAAGTAGAGCATAAAAACTTTTTCTGCGCTATACTTGCATATTCAATAGCTTCCTTCATAGTATCAAATATACCAAGCGTATTCGTATTATTGTTGGATTCCAATATGTTTATATTTTTAGCAACTTCTCTTACTATAGATTCAATCAATTTCTCATCCATATATTATTCTCCATAAAAATTATTTATTAAATACCTCTAAAGCAGACTTAGCTATAAGAATATCTTCTTCTACAGCACCTCCGCTTACCCCAATAGCTCCTAATAATTTACCATCTTTAAATATAGGAATTCCTCCCCCAAACATAACAATCTCCCCAGACATAGCACTATCAAGCCCGCATAAACTGTCATCAACAAGCTTTTTTATTTCAGAAGTAGGAACCCTTAATGATATACTGCTGTAAGCCTTTTTAAAAGCTAATTTCTCACTTATCTTAAGAGCATTATCCATCTTACAGAAAAATATCTGTTCTCCATGGCTATTAACAATTGAAATACAAACATCAACGTGTATACTTCCTGCCTTTTTCAAGCCTTCTAAAGCCATCATAAAAGCATCATTTAAACCAAGTTCCATAATAAAATCTTCCTTAAATCAATCATTAAGTATAAAATAAACGCCCTTAACAAGCCTAGCAGAATTAGCACCCACACTTCTCATATTCTGCATATTCATTGACTTCACAGGATACAAAAATAAAGGAGTATTCTCATCCAAATTAGCGTAATGCACAGCTATATACTCACCATCCGCAGCTAACCCCACAGATAACTGAGAAGCAACAGCCGCCTTATAAGATGCCTCCTTCACATTTCTATACTCACCAACATCTTTCTTTTCAAATATATAAGGAATCCCCTCTTCCTCTATTCCATATAAAACCTGTTCCATTAATTTAGAATCTATGTTTCCTAAGTCATATATAATAATAGATGGTATATCCATATTACCTATTCCTCATCGCTCTAACATAATCTAATATAAGCCCTGTAGCAACTGCATTTCTAGGACCTTCCTTACCTCTTATATTTCCCCTTCCAGCAACTATCTTATAATGAGATAAAGCATCCATAACCATTTGAGGTATTTCAAAATCTAATGATGAACCTCCAACCAATACTACAAAAGGTATGTCTCTTATATTACCTGTAGAACTTACAGTTTCTAATGCCCTTATAGAATTAAACACAAATACTTTTTCTTTTGCTGTTCTTCTTACAATTCTTATTTTTTCTAATGGTATATCAGAATCTATAGGAACAAAATTATTTTCTTCTACCACTATAACTCTCGCAAATAATTTAGGGTCTAAAGGCTCTTTGAAAAATTGAACAGTACCATCTTCATGCCTTATATGAAATACACTTTCAACTTTAGCTAAAGGATATTTCTTTATTCTTTCAGCCATTTCAAGATCATCTAAACCTAATTCAGAATTGATTAGAAGCGTAACCATATTGCCGGCACCAGCTAAATGCGTATATGATATTTTTCCGTCTTTATCTATTAGAGAAGCATCTGTACTTCCTGCCCCCATATCTATTATAGCCAATGGAGAAGAAGAACCGGGAGTAGTTAATGCCCCCAATATAGCCATATCTGCTTCAACTCCGCCTATTTCAACATCAATATTCAAATCTTTCTTAAGCTCATTGGCAATTATTTCCATTTGAAGCCTATCAGATTTTACCATACTCGCTATGCCCACAGCACTTTCCATAGAAAACTCATTAGCAAGCCCGCCCTTTACACTTCTTGGTACAAAAGTATCAACAGCTAATAAATCACGAATTTTTATATCATCTTTATCTTTATTCGTAAGCTTAGCCATAGTCTGCCTAACTTTCTCTATCATACCGCCAATATTGGTACCGGGCTCTCCAATAATATCTTCTATATCTACCGCCTTATTTATAGTAGACATAATCTTTTCAGCACCAGCTTCTATATCAACTTCTAAACTTTTCTTAGCATCAATTATCTTTAATTTACCAGCAGGAATCCTTCTCTCTTTAACATTTCCCTCAGGAGTTTTTATTACAACAGCCGAACGGTTTCCTATTAAAGCCCTCGCTATAGGTACAACAGATTGCGTTTCCTCAGGAGATAAATTAAATACAGTCGCTATGCCATAAGGATTAGATAATGTTTCAATTACTTTACCTGGCAAAGCCACCTCAAGAGCACAAAGCATACCTATAGGAACTTTATCTATAAGCAAAACTTCATCAACTATAGGAATATTTTTATCAATCCTATTCTGTACGAGTACACCGTCATCTTTTTGAAGAATGAGACCGTTAATATTAATGCCTCTTGATACAGCATCATTAACAGCGTTTGCAACATCCTTAAAATCTATACTATTAGGAATAACTATTATAACATCTTCACCTTTATTTATGTTAGAGATATCATCATAAAGAACACTTTTTCCTATCCCTATTCCAGAACCTCCGGGAGTCTTAGGGTTATGACCTATCATAGTAGACTCTGTTACAACGGTTTCTGTTATAGTCTCCATTGCAACATCGCCTATTACAGGAGTGGCCTCATTTATCCTTATTAAAGATATATCTTCTATTTTAAGATTAACCTTATCTAAACTCTTCTTTAGAACGCCAAAAATACCATGCTTATTTGAAAAAGTACCTTTTATACCTGTGGTAAATACTAAATCACTAGAAACAAATTCTACATCATTATTATCACTAACTTTAGCCACAGCAATCTCAGTAGTAGAATTACCGATATCTATTCCAGCAATATATTTCATTGACACTTCCTAATAAAAATTTATTATTATTTTCTTCTTAAACGATCTCTCTTCTCATAAACTTCAGCAGCCTCTCTAACCAAAGAAGCAGATATTGTAGCTGAATATTTGTTTTCTAATTCATCAGCTATAGCAAGCAATTCAGCTTTAGTTGATCTGAAAGGTCTTAAAGCATTGTATATTTCCAATATTCTTTCATCGCTTATTTTTGTTAATTCAGCAGCCCTTCTCAAATTCATAGCAAAAATCTTTCTGCCTGCAGATTCTGCAATTTTAGCCTGATATTCCAAAGTTTCAGCTGTAATACGAACATCATTAGGACCTACTCTGTCATTCATTACTGCATCTAATGTAATATCATCTAAACTTTTTCCTGTAGAAGTTCTTATCAAATCCTTTCTATTATAACCTAAAGGATAATCTTTAGCACTAACATTAACATTACTTTTATTAGAAGAATTTCCAGCATTATTAGTATTAGTACTATTAATATTTGTAACTATTTCTTTTATCATTTTTTCTAAAAGTTGTTCATCCATACTTTAATCTCCTTGCAAATTATTATAATGAAATTGATAGCTCTATAGGATCTGCATTATCTACAACATGTTCAGTTTCTTTTATATGAAGTAAAGCAGAGATTGCCTGATATTTAGGACGAGCCATCTGATCATTACGAACTGGTACAGGAGTTGGAGATTCTCCTTTAGCATATTTAGCAGCATTCTTACCTATAGCCCTAAAAGTAGGCAAATCCAAAAGAGGTGCTTGTGGGAACAATTCAACATTACTTAAAGGAAGCAAATCTTTTTGGTGTATAACTGTAGTACCTTTTGATTGTATTCCTATACCTATTCCTGAACCGCTGTATTTTGCAGCAGCATTAGCGATAAAAGAAACATCTGATGTATGCAAGAAACGCAATATACGTGCCTTTAATCCTTCTTCTTCTATACCTGCAATCAATTCTCTTAATACTTGAGTATGAGGTATATGAACTATAGTTTCAGTCTGTTGAAGTCCGAAAGAAGGAGCTATGCCTATTACAACTTCAGATTTATTTTTACCAACTTCAGCCTTGCCTAACTCTTTAAAATTAAGAGGAGGAGGTGCTTGATGGTCGCTGCTTACATTAGGGTTAGGATTTACAGTAGTACTGCTGCCTGTATTATTATTATTAATATTTTTTATAACTTCACTAACTATCAATTTTAGAGTTTTTTCATCTATATTCATTACTTACTCCTTAAATAGAATCTGGACTAATAGCATTAGGAATGTTTTTAATTTCTTCCCAACGTTCTTTGCTTATCTGATAACCTGTGCTAGGGCCATGATAATCATTAACATCATTAACAGCACTAATAACATAACCATTTCTATCAATGATAGCAGAAGTATGCAAATAGTCTCCAGCAACGCGTTGTTTTAACATATTCAAAACGCTTTGAGCAACATCTTCAAAACCTTTTCTATATAAAGCTTTAACTACATCCAAACCTGTTATTCCATTAGTAAGTATGCTTTGTGCTGCTTTCAAATCTTCTACAACATTTCTGTCAGGCATATCTTTACTGCCATGAGCATAAGTTGCAGCTTCTACTTCTTCGTCTGTGATTTCAGGGAATCCTAAATCAGCAAATATAGCCTGCATAGCTCTTGCCGCTTTATTTCTAACAGCTATTATCTCTTCTTCTTTTACAGGTCTTAATCCGCCGTCAACTTTTAAGTCTCTCTGTAAAACGTTTATATCATCAAAGTCTTCAGCATCAAAGTTAGAACCTGCAAACATATTATCATAGTTAGGAGTAGAACTATAACCAGAGAATATAAAGTCAGTACCAGGTAGGAATTGCATTAACATTCTTGCTGTTCTTCTTATATCTGAGTGAGAGAAAGTTTGGTCATTACCAGAAGCAACCTCTAAGTCCAAACATTCTGTAATTAAGTTTTCAGCCAAAACTGCTCTAATACCGCTAGGAACTCCGCCAGGAACACCTATACAGCTTATTGAACCATTTTGTAAACCTTGTACTCCGGCACCTTTTGTAATAAATACACATCTAGCTTCCAAGTACAACATAGATTTACCTTCAGCATATCCCATTTGCACCTCACTTCCTGTACCAGAAGTAAAACGCATTTTCAAACCGCGTGAAGCATAAGATGATGCTAAGAAAGCTTTAGAATATGGAGTATCATCTCCGTCTGTGAATACTCTTTCAGTTCCGTATACTGATATTGTTTCAGCATAACAAGTTAAACCTCTCATACCTAATAACAATTCAGTAGCTTCTTCCAATGAACATTGAGTAAGTATGCCAGGTCTTCCAACTTGCGCACCTACTAATAAGCCTAAAGCATTAAAAGGAGCATAACGAACTATACCTACAGTAGTTTCTTCTTCATCAAAACCTCTAACTGCTGCTTCTGCCGCATCTGCTGCTATTTGTATAGGGTTATCTTTTACATTGGTAACGTGACATTGATTTGAAGGAGTTTTTCTAGCTCTCATTTTCTGTAAAGCCATCATCATTTCTACAACATTCATACAGCTCATAACTTCTGATATTTTAGCAGGAGTTATTGAAGTTGTTATAGGAACAATCTCACTTCTTGTTACATTAGGATCGCATAACATTAGAGCTATTTTTTTAGAATCAATAGCCATAGCTTTTTCAGCATTGTCTAAGTTTATAGAATAATTAGCAATAAATGTATCTATAAAGTCAAAATCTTCAGCTTTTTTACCATCAAGCTCAACTACTTTACCATTTACTATTTTTATACTAGGTTTAGGGTCATTAGGTCCGTCCATAGCTACAAGACCTACTTCTGGCCATTCACCAACAAAACCATCCTGATTGACTGGTCTATTTCTTAATATTTCAAATCTTTTAGATTTCATGAGCTTCTCCTAATAGTTAAATTATATATGATGGTCTGTCATTTTTAGGCTTAGAACCTAAAGTACCTAATAATTCACAGCCTATTTCTCTTGCAGCTATTATAGCTTGTCTAACTGCTCCAGAATCACCGCATATTTGTAATATAACTTCATTTGAGAAACTTGTACCATTGGCAGGAGAAGCATATCCAACTACTTCTACATTAGCAGCCTTAACTGCTGTATCTGCCATTACAACTCCTATAGCTGCAGGAGCACCAACACAAATTCCAAAAGCTTTACCAACTGGAGCACCAAAAGCTTTATTACAAGCATAGCTAGCCCTAGCAGTATATTGAAGCTCTATATGTCCAGCCTCATTTCCATAAACATCTCCAAAAGTTCTGTCTAAATCTTTTAAAGCAACCTCAACTGCACGTCTTGAATCTGATACATCATCAGAACCAAAAATAATTAAGTTACCATGTCCTGCTCCGCCTTTAGTATCACGAGCTAATTGTATAGAAACAATTTCAGTATTAGTAGCTTTTACTGCTTCATCAGCAGCTAATATATGAGGGCCTGCTCCTGTTCTGCCGCCTATAATACCAATAGAACGATACTTTGTCTCAAAATTCATCTTTTCCAATACGCTTTTATCTACATTAGCAATAACAAGACCGATTGTATCTCCTATAGCAGTACCAACAAATTCTATAGCTTTACTCATATAAAAAATCCTCCTAAAAATAATAAATATATAATTTTAATAGATGTTATTTTATAAATTAAGAAACGATTTATATGATTTTGATAAAAAACCAAAAAAATACAAAAAATACATTTCTATAGCTATAGTATAAAACAATTACATATGATTGTCAAGAAAAAATACATATTTTTTATAAAAAAAACTAAAGAACTCTGATAAAAGAAACAAAGCAGAATAAAAAAATTTTAATAAGAATATTTAATTAACTTAAAGAAAATATAATTCTTTCCATACCTATGCTCCTCGATAGAAAATAACTATATATTGAAATATTCCGACTTACAGCTTTCTACCTCCTACCTTCTCATCACCTCTAATAGGCAACAATGGCTAATTAGGACTCGCTACTGAATACGGCTACGGGCTAGTATAGGATTCTAACCTATTTCCTTCAATATACACCTATAGTATAATAAAAAAATTAAAATAAATCAAGCTCATATAAATACAAACCATTATAAAAATACTAATTTTGCCATCTCTTTAAAGAATTCCTCATATATTCTATTACATTTATATCATAAATATCATTCAATAATCTCATATCAAAATCTTCTATGCCGCCAAAATATTGAGACTTTGAATCTTTTAACACCAATAACTTATCTGCAAAATTCAAAGCAGCATTTATATCATGAAGCACCGCTATAATACATCTCGAACCATTCAAAACCCATTCCTTTAAATTATAAATTAATTCTATCTGACTATTCAAATCTAAATGATTAGTAGGCTCGTCCATAAGTATTATGCTTGGATTTTGAACCAAAGTCCTAACTAAAAAAACCCTTTGAAGCTCCCCCCCCGAAAGTTCTGTTATCAATTTATCCTTTAAATGCATTATCTTTATCTTTTCCATATAATAATCTACAATTTCCTTATCCTCTTTGCTTGGAATAGACAAAAGTTTATCCTTATAATTAAAATACCTTCCCATCATTATTGTGTCATAAGCACTATATCCAAAATATATTGCAGACATTTGACTCATTATAGCTATAGTTTTATAAGCATCAATATTTTTTATATTTTCATTATTAATAAATATTTCACCCTCATCAAAACCTATTATCTTACATAAAGATTTTAAAAGAGTGCTTTTGCCGCAGCCGTTAGGCCCTATAATACATAAACTTTCATTTTGACATACTTCAAATGATATATTACTTAATACATCTTTTTTATTAGAATACCTTAAAGATAAATTCTTTACCTCAACCATTTTCTTATTCATAAAAAATCACATCCCGCCCTTAGAACTGCTGCTCGATATAAACACATACAAAAAGAAAGGCGCCCCCACAACAGCCGTCACAATCCCTATCGGTATATTAGAACCCTCTACTATAATCCTTGAAAATATATCAGAAATATTTAAAAGCAATCCGCCCATCAAAGCAGACATCGGAATAACAATTATATGCTTAGCACCAAACATCTTCCTTGCTATATGAGGAGATACTAAATCAACAAAACCTATTATACCCGTAAAAGCTACCAAAACTGCTGTTACAAATGAAGAAATTAATATAAAAAATATTCTCATATTCTTAACATTTATTCCAAGAGATAAACTCGTCTCATCTCCAAATGTCATTATATCTAATACACTCGAATATCTCATAAGAAGCAATAAAAATATTAATGTTATAAAAATTATTATTAAAATATCTAATCTGTTCCTTACAAATAAACTTCCAAGCTGCCATAGTATTATCTGATTCGAATATTTCGGAAACATATATGACAAAAAACTCATCACAGAACTTAAAAAAAGCGATATTACAATACCCGCAAGTATTATAGAATTATTGCTCATGTATTTATCTATTCTATTAGAAATAAATAGGATAAACAGTATTGTAATAAAAGCAAATACCATAGATATGCCTATAAAAAAATACTGATTAAAAGAAAGCTTCATAACTATAAGCAAAGAAGCCCCAAGACCAGCTCCTGATGATATGCCTAAATTATAAGCAGAGGCTAATGGGTTTCTTAATATAGATTGTATAACAACACCCGTCATAGACAATGAAGCTCCTACAAATAATGATAATATAGAATGCTGAAGCCTTATACCTATGATATCAGCATTTATTTTATCTATATTCATAATTTCAATATTAAATATCTTATATAATAATATAGCCCCT
Organism: uncultured Brachyspira sp.; assembly: GCA_934725655.1. Classification (GTDB taxonomy): domain Bacteria; phylum Spirochaetota; class Brachyspiria; order Brachyspirales; family Brachyspiraceae; genus Brachyspira. The sequence goes on along the minus strand of CAKVCJ010000012.1, from coordinate 6,049 downwards.
ATCTCTTTCGGATGTATAAATACGCTTCCTATACATATTGATAATATAGTTGAAATTAAAACTAATATCAATATTATTATTATCTTTTTTATCATTTATAATTAATTCCTAATCAATTCAATATCTTTATATTCATTAGGATAAGCATATTTAGCCATCATCATCAAAGCATTTACAATATTATGCGTAGGCAATGAACCTGAAACTATATAATATACATCTTTATTTTTTAAAGCATTTATATTCTGCCAAGATTCACGGCTTAATATTTCATCTGTTGGGTTATCTATATAATGAACGCTTGTAAATATTATATCTGGATTAGCAAATAATACATTTTCTTCTGTTGTAGTAATCCAAGAATTTCTATCAGAAAATATATTAGATGCCCCTATAATATTTATCATATCATCCAAATAAACATTAGTACCAAATGAGTATAAATTAGGCAAAGCAGCTATTTCAAAATAAACTTTCTTTTTATTGGTTATTGTTTCTCCTATAGCTCTAATTTGCTCTATATTTTTCTCCATAATATTTACAATATTAGAAGCCTCTTCACTTTTAGATAAAACATCTCCCAAAAAATATATATCATCTTCTATAGCTTTTATAGTATCGCTATTCGGTATTACGGCAATGCATATATCTGAAGCTTTTATAGAATCTAATGAATTTTTTCCTGAAAATACGCTAAAAGTATTAACAAAAATGATATCAGGCTTAATAGCTATCATCTTTTCCGAATCAGGGTTAAGCATATCAAAAACAATTATATCTGATACATCTATATTATTTGTCTGTAGAATTTCTTTAGAAGTTGAATCTGCAGATACTATTTTTTCAGCAAGCCCCAAAGATAATATAACTTCCGCAGCTGCTGGAGATAAACAAGCTATACTTTCAATCTTTTGAGGTAAAACTATAGAATTACCAGCCCTATCTTTTATCTCATTTTCTTTAATTGTTTTAGAATTATTACATGACAGCAAAAATAAATTAAAACAAACAAATATTATATACACTTTTTTCATAAAAAATAACTTCCTATGCTGCAAAAAAATAAATATATTTTATTAATAATACTCTTTTATAGTTAATTATAATCTTAAATATTCATATTGTCAATAAAATATTAAATATTGTGAAAAATTCAAATAATATATATATTGCAGTTAAAATATTATAGCTTATAAAATAAACCAATATTAAAAAACAATTTGTTATTTTTTAGTATATAATTTATTGACTTTTTTATTATTTATAGTATCATTTTTCACAAATATTAATTTTTTTTAGGAAAAAATAATGAAAAATATAAAAAATAGCTAGACTATTTATACAAATAACTCTTTATAATGATAATTTCTTGTAATTTGTTAAAATAATCTATCCAAAAATAAATAATATATAGGAGTGTTGTATTATGGTAAAAGTATCTGTAATAGGTGCAACAGGTTATGCTGGAATAGAATTAATCAGATTATTATTATCCCACCCGAAAGTTGAATTAAAAAATCTATCATCAAAAAGCTTTATAGGTCAAAATATTAATGAAATATATTCTAACCTAAACAAGAATTTAGACAAAACACTTGTAGATGAAAATGAAATATTTGAAGAGACTGATGTTGTATTTGCCTCATTGCCTGCAGGCTTAAGCGATGATATAGCAAATAAATGCTATGAAAAAAATATTTTGTTTATAGATTTAGGGGCTGATTTTAGATTAGATAATGAAGAAGATTATAAAAACTGGTACGGCAAGGAATATAAATATAAAAATCTTCACAAAGAAGCAATATATTCAATACCTGAAATAATAAAATATGATAATGTATATAATAAAAAAGAATTAAAAAATGCTAAAATAATAGGAAATCCAGGCTGCTACCCTACTTCTATAGGCTTAGCATTAGCAGCAGCATTAGTAAAAAAATTAATACAAAAAGATGATATAATAATTGATTCAAAATCAGGGGCAACAGGGGCAGGCCGTGAATTAAAATTAAATACACATTATACTGAATGTAATGAGGCATTTGCTCCATACAAAATAGCTGAACATAGGCATACTCCAGAAATAGAGCAAACATTATCAAATATATACGGAGAAGATATAAAAATCACTTTTGTACCTCATTTACTTCCATTAAACAGGGGCATAATTTCAACAATATATGCTAAATTAGAAAATAAGGATACAAGTTTAGATACTATACATAATATTTATAAAGACTTTTACAAAGATTCAAAATTTGTAAGAATATTAAATATTGGAGAGATAGCAAATTTAAAATATGTTAAATATTCTAACTATTGCGATATATCTTTACATTTAGATAAAAGAACCAATAAATTGATAATAGTATCAGCAATAGACAATATGGTAAAAGGAGCTGCAGGACAGGCCATACAGAATATGAATATAGCATTAGGTTTTGATGAAGACACTGGATTAAATATGATTCCGCCAGCGTTTTAATAAAAAAATTATAAAAAATAGTAATTTTCGGGAGAATAAAGATGTCAGAAAATAATTCTAATATTAAAAGAGTTGATGGAGGCATATGTGCTGCCAAAGGTTTTTTTGCTAATGGAGTATATGCTGGAATAAAAAAGAAAAAAGAAAAAAAAGATTTAGGAGTTATATACAGTAAAACACTCTGTTCGGCTGCTGCTGTGTATACAAAAAATAAGGTTTGCGGTGCAAATATTATTGTTAGTAAAGAACATTTAAAAAATGGACATGCTAAGGCTATTATATGTAATTCAGGCAATGCCAACACTTGCAATGAAGACGGAGTAGCAAAAGCTAAAGAGATGTGTAAGTATACTGCAATGCATTTAAATATAGATGAAGAAGATGTAGTTGTAGCATCTACTGGAGTTATAGGGATGCCTCTTCCTATAGAGCCTATAAAAAACAATATCCGTACATTAATAGATAATGCTCAAAACACTCCTGAATATTCCAAAAATGCTGCTTTAGCTATATTAACTACAGATACATTTACAAAAGAAGTTGCTTATTCTTTTGAAGTAGATGGAAAAACTGTAAACATTGGCGGTATAGCAAAAGGAAGCGGAATGATACATCCTAATATGGCTACTATGCTTTCTTTTATCACAACTGATATCAACATCACTCCAAAAATGCTTCAAAAAGCTTTAGATGAAGATGTTATCAATACTTATAATATGATAAGCATAGATGGAGATTCTTCAACTAATGATATGTGCGTAATACTGGCAAACGGAGAAGCCAATAACAAACTAATAGATTCAGATAATGATGATTATAAATTATTTTGTAAGGCATTAAACATATTAAACACTAATTTATCAAAACTTATAGCAAAAGACGGAGAAGGCGCTACAAAATTAATAGAATGCGAAGTTATCAATGCATATGATTTAGATACAGCAAGAAAGATAGCTAAATCGGTTATACAATCAAGTCTTGTAAAATCTGCTATATTCGGATGCGATATGAACTGGGGAAGGATATTATGTGCTATTGGATATACTGAAGTTGACAATATAGAAATAAATAAAATAATTGTAACTATTAGTTCTCCTTTTGGTGCTATAGAGGTATTTAGAAACGGATATGGTTTAGAGTTTGATGAAGATGAGGGATTAAAAATACTTAAAGAAAATGAAATAAAAATTAATATTAATATGAATAGCGAAAAAGATAATAATGTTAAAGCTGTTGCTTGGGGCTGTGATTTAACATACGACTATATAAAAATCAATAGTGCATATAGAAGTTAAATAAAATAATTAGGAATAAAATTATGAGCATTACAGATATATCAAATAAAGACAAAGCATATATTTTAAATCAGGCATTGCCTTATATACAAAAATATCAGCATAAGATAGTGGTAGTAAAATACGGCGGAAGCGTGATGGAAAATCCTCAATTAAAAGAATCTGTCATGAGCGATATTGCTTTATTATCCACTTTAGGAATAAGGGTTGTAGTAGTGCATGGCGGCGGTAAAGATATAACAGAAATGCTTAACAAAGTAGGAAAAGAATCTAAATTTGTAAATGGACTTAGATATACAGACAAAGAAACTGCTGAAATAGTGAGAATGGTGCTTGCGGGAAAAGTAAATAAAGAACTTGTAGGGATTCTCAACAGACAGGGCGGGCAATCACTTGGAATATGCGGTGTAGATGGAAATATGTTTAAAATAAAAAAATATGAATCTGATGTTGATTTAGGATATGTTGGAGATGTTGAGGAGGTAGATTCTAAGCTATTGGAATCTATTATAAGCAATAAATATGTTCCTATAGTTGCTACTATTGGATGCGATAAAGACGGAAACATTTATAATATCAATGCCGATACGGCTGCTGCTAAAATAGCAGAAAGTCTTCAAGCTGAAACTTTAATGTTTATGACAGATACTCCGGGATTATTAAGAAATAAAGATGACGAATCTACTTTGATACAAAGAATAAAAGTTCATGATTTAGATAAGTTATTAGAAGACGGTACTATTTCAGGAGGAATGATACCTAAAGTTAAACATTGCATCAATGCTGTTCAAAATGGAGTAAAGAGGGTATTTATTATGGATGGAAGAGTTCCGCATTCTATGATAATACAAATGTTTACCGATGAGGGTATTGGTACTATGTTCTATTAATATAAAAATAAAATGGAGAATTTGAAATGCCTACAAAAAAAACTGCTAACAAACAAATAGATTCAAAAATACAAAAAGAATATATCAATAACAGCAAAAAATATGTTGCTAATACTTATGCAAGATTTAATGTATTGTTAGAATCTGCAAAAGATGCTAAATTAAAAGACATAAATGCAAAAGAATATATTGATTTAGGAAGCGGAATTGGAGTTAATAGCATTGGCTATGGAAATAAAAATTGGATTAATGCTGTTACTAATCAATTAAAAACACTTCAGCACACTTCAAATCTTTATTATAATAAACCTTATATAGATTTAGCAAAACAATTATGTTCTATTACAAAATATGATAAAGTATTCTTTGCCAACTCTGGCGCCGAAGCAAATGAGGCTGCTATAAAATGTGCCAGAAAATATTCTTTTAATAAATATTCAAAAGATGGAGAATATAAAAGAAATAAAATAGTAACATTAAAAAACTCTTTTCATGGAAGAACTATGGCTACAATTTCGGCTACTGGTCAAGATGTTTTTCATAACTTCTTTTTTCCATTTTTAGAGGGTTTTGATTTTGCTGAAGCTAACAATTATGATGATACTATAGAAAAATTAAAAGATAATGCTTGTGCTGTAATGATGGAGCTTATACAGGGCGAAGGCGGAGTTATACCTCTCGATAAAGAATATGTACAAAAAATAAAAAAATACTGCGAAGAAAATGATATACTCTTTATTGTTGATGAAGTACAAACAGGAGTTGGAAGAACTGGAAAATTCTTATGCTCTGAACATTTTGGAATAAAACCCGATATCACTACATTAGCAAAAGGTTTAGGCGGGGGGCTTCCTATAGGGGCAATGCTTATGAATAAAAAATGTTCTGATGTATTTGTTCCTGGGGATCATGCTTCTACATTTGGAGCTAATCCTGTAGCAGCTGCTGGAGCTTTAGAAGTATTAAAAACAATAGATAAAAATTTATTAAAAGATGTATCAAAAAAGTCAAAATATATAAAAGATAAATTAATAAAATTAAATAATGTTGAAAGTGTTGATGGAATGGGTTTAATGCTTGGAATAGGATTAAAAAATGGATTAAATGCAAGAGAAGTAGTTGAGAAATGTATATCAAAAGGTGCTATTCCTCTAACAGCAAAAAATAAAATAAGACTTCTTCCGCCTCTCACAATAACTGATAAAGAATTAGAAAAAGCTGTTTCAATACTTTGTGAGTGTATAGGATAAAGATAATAAATTTGCTTCATAATAAAATATTATGAAGCAAGTTTTTTATTATGCTGCTATATCTCTTTTATTAAAAATAAGGGGCTGGCCCAGATAACTAAAAAAGCTCCTTTTTTGCTAAATTATATA
>CAKVCJ010000011.1 GCA_934725655.1 uncultured Brachyspira sp. | reverse complement strand
AAAAAGAGGATTTATGAGAGTAAAACTTCTAGCGTTTATGGTTATTTTTTTTGTAACCGTATCGCTTTCATACCCCCTAGACAAAACTCCATATTATGTAAACACAGACAGCTACGATTCCTACAGAGAACTCCTTAGAGGCGTACACTACTATAATCAAGAACGATACGATGCCGCTATCGCTAGCTTTAGAACTTCTCTTAATACAAATCCAATGGATAAATTTATTCGATATTGGTATAGCAGAGCTTTATATAAAGCTGGTTATATGAATCTTGCTATTAACGAATGGATGAATATTACAAGAATGGGATATCAAGACCCTATAATACTCTCTAAAATTAATAAATATTATACTGCTAATGTTGCTGAAGAGACTAAAGATACTTTAAGCAATTTTATATACCTTAAAAGCTTCTCTACAAATGCTAACTTCCTAAAAAATATAAATCAGCCTATACAAATAGAAATGGCTGAAGATGGCTCTTTGTTTGTATTAGATTATAGTGATTCTTCATTAAAGCAATTTGATGTAAACGGAAACTTAATAAAAAAAATATCAAATGGTAAAAGATTAGAACAAGAGCAAAATAGTTGGTGGAGAAAGGCTATACAGTTTGTAACAAGAGTTTATCCTTATGAGAAGTTAGAAAATCCAAGAGGATTCTCTATTGATGATAATGGATATATATATATAGCAAACACTAAAAGAGATAAAATATTTAAATATGATAATAACGGAAATTATATCACAAATATAGGAAACACTGGCATAAGCAATGGTCAGCTGCTTGGCCCTTCAGCTTTATATGCTGATAATGCGGGAAGATTATATGTTTCTGATACAGGAAATAATAGAGTTGTAGTATTTGATGTTAATGGCAATTATTTAGATAGTTTCGGAAAGATGGGTGAAAATGAGGGTGAGTTCTTTTCTCCTGCGGGAATAGTAGTTGATAATAATTATATTTATGTGGCTGATATGGGAAATAAGAGAGTTCAGAAATTTGATTTAAATGGAAATTATGTCTCCACTATTAAACATGAATTATTTAATGCGCCGAGAGGATTATCTTTTGCTTCTGATGGAAATTTGTTTATAGCCGACGGAAGCAAAGTTTATTACTATGATATTAATAATGATATTTTTACTTTGTTTAATAATTCTGAGAGATATACTGCTACCCCTACTTCTGTAACAGAAGATGCAAATAATAGTATTTATCTTACAGACTTTTTATCTGGAAGAATAGATGTTTATACAAGAAAAGAAGAGTATTATGCTAATTTAGATGTGTTTATTGACAGGGAGTATTTAAATAAATATCCTGTTGTTGTTGCTTCTGTAACTGTACGCGATAGGCTTACTAATCCTATTATAGGGCTTACTGCTGAGAACTTTGAGGTTATAGAGAATGATAATATATATACAAAAGTTGGAATGTATGATGCTCCTGAGCTTCATGAGTATAGATTTATATTCTTAATTGAAGATAGTGCTGCTGCTAAGCCTTATGAGAATAGAATAAAAGAAGAGATTAGTAATTTTACTTTAAGTTTAACTAATAATGATGAAGTAATGATTATACATTATAATGATGAGGTTTATAAATCAGATGGATATTCTGCTGCTAATTTAAGAATATTAGAAAATGCTAATAATTTTAGATTTGTAGGAGGAATATCAGCCTTAGATAATGCTTATTATGAAGCTATTAGGCTTGCTGGAAATAGTTTCAAAAAAACTGCTATCATTAATTTCTCTGTAAGCGACCCTGATGACACTGTTTTTTCTATGATGGATTTTACAGACCTTTATAATTATGCAAAAAATAATGCTGTTTCATTGAATCAGGTTTATCTTGGAGTTAATAAAACAAATTATTTCTATGATTTAATGACTAAATCCACATACGGCTATACTATAAATGCTGATAACTCTATAAATTATGCTAATGAGCTTATGAATATTAAAAATATCAATTTTGGAAGATACTTTATTTATTTTAATAGCTTTAAAAATAATTTAGAAAAAGGACAATACAGAGCTTTAAAAATCAGAGTTAATTACAGAGATATGTTTGGAGAAGAGGAATCTGGATTTATATTGCCTTAAAACTCTCTATGAAAAATATTATAAAGAGGAGTAGATTTTTTAAATATAATCTATTCCTTTTTTTATGTGTTTTAAAAACATATTAATATTCTTCATTGCTATATAAGTTTATGACGATAATAAAATAGAAATCTATCAAAAGAATATAATTTTAATAAATCTGCTAAATTAAAATAATTTATTAAATTTAGAAATATAACAACTATATTATACTTGTTTCAAAAGTACTTGACAAAATTGGTTACTTATTTTCATCATAATTTTGGGTATAAAATAATGTTTTATATGTTGTATAATTATTAATTTCAATGTATAAAATTGCAGTCTTTTTGGTTCTTTGTGCCAATACCGAAGGCACTTCCTACGGTCGCACCGAAGGCACTTCCTACGGTCGCCCTGAAGGACTCCCTTCGGTCGCACCGAGTAGGTGCCTTGCAGCAGGCACGCAGAGCGTCGGCAAAAGAACTGGGGTGCTGCCCTAAGGGCACGCTTCGCAGGGGACAAAAGCCCCGTTATAAAAATTTAAATAGTGAAATTAAAAATGCTGTAAATATTTCTTAATTTAGTTTTGAAACAAGTCTATTATCTTCCTTTGCTAAAGAATGAGCGAATCATAAGAAAAGCCCCCATCACAGCTAAGACAACATTAGGAAACCACATAGCAACAAATCCAGGTACTTTTCTATTTCCTGCTATAATCTCTGCTACCGTAATAAGAAGATAATATATTACAACAACTATAACAGAAAGCCCAAAACCAAATCCCCTTCCGCTTCTTTTACCTACTATTCCTAAAGGAGCCCCGATAAATACCATAAATAAACAAGCAGCTGGTATTGATATAAATTTGTGAAACTCTACATAATAAAAATAAGGAACTGCTTCTTTTTTAGTGGATTTAAATAATCTGTCTAATTCAGCTGAATTTGTTGTAACATAAGTATTAGAAAAATCTAAAAAAGATACATTAGCATTTGTTAATATTATATTTGTTGTGCCGTCTATATTTGTTATGAATGAATTAGAATATGCAGTTGATATTGTATTGCTTATTTGATTTGTTAAAGTTTGAAGCGAGTTGGAAATTGAAGTATTGATTTTTTTTCTTATCTCCCAAGCAGGAATCTCCCTAAGCCCTCTTTCATGATCATTTAATTTACTTACATTTCTAACTATATTTATATCCATAGCATCAAATACAGTAAAATCATTAGTTACAAATCCATATACAGGCATCTCTTGAACTATTCCATCATATAAAGTCAATGTTATAACTTTAGAATTAGCCTCATTATTTTTCCATTTTCCAGTTTTAGCAGTAATAACCCTTCTAGACTGCGAGTTGCCGTCATAAATAACTACATTAGACATGCCGTTATTATCACTATAATATGCACCTATTGATAAATTAATATCTGATATATAAGCAAACTCCAATTTTCCAACCGCAATAGAAGGCCTAATATTAATTATATAAGAAAATAAAGCCCTATATCTATAATTTGATTCAGTCATCACAACATTATTAAAAAATAAAGAAAATAAAAAAGTAAAAAAACCAAGTATTATAATAGGAATATATATCCTCATATGAGAAAAACCTAAAGCACGCATTACTATAATCTCATTATCTGAAGAAAGCCTTCCGTATCCCATAATACCAGCCATTAGTATAGACATAGGTATAGTGATAGCAACATTAAAAGGAAGCATATACACAAAGATTTCTAAAGAAGTCCATATAGGAGCACCATTATTTAATATTAGCTTAAATAACTCTGGCAAAAGCTGTATTACAAATATAAATGTAAAAAATAATACACCTGCTATAAAAGGACCTATAGCTTCTAATATAATATATTTCTTTATTTTCTTCATAATAAATTACAAACTATTTATAAATACTCCAAATATTAATATAACCAAAGATATATATGTTAAATAATCTGTTATAATGGGAGAAAGTAAAATCATAAAAGCTTTTGAACTGCTATTTATATTAAAAGATAGCTTTATATTATAGTATGATATGAAAAAATAATATATTTGAAATATTATAAAACAAATAGCCTGTATAAAAAATAAAGCAGAACTTTTTATAAAAATTAAACTTATCGGCAAAATAAAAATAAATATTCCATATATAGCAAAATAATTTCTTATAAATGTCTTTAAATAATCTTTATTAGATATATTTAGTATTGTAGTAATTAAATTAACAACAGCTATTTTTACTATATTTGAGATAGCTATGTATGCAAATATACCAAAAGTAAATATTAAGAAGTTTAATATAGTGCTTTTAGCTCCAATAGTTATTAATGCCGATATTGATATACTAATAGATGCCATTAAATATATTATTAGAGCATATTCTAATTTTAATTCTTTTTTTATAGCCTCTTTAGGAAAAAGCATATAATAATATATAGCTTCGTATATTTTCATTTTATTCTCCAATATAATTTGGAATATAAATATACATAGGCACCCCTATATATTTAGTATTTATTAATTCCTCATAAGGTATTAAAGCTTGCGGTTTATAAAGAAAAGGCATACTTGATAATATAAAATTTATAAAGTTTTTATTTTCTGGTTTTTTTATAATATAAGGCTCTTCATCTTTAATATCAGCCATTTGAGCAGCATCTTTTATAGCATCTTGAAGCGTGCCGATATTGTCTATTAAGCCTACTTCTAAAGCTCTCTTTCCGCTGAATACTCTTCCGTCAAATAAATCTTCTCTATTGCCTTTAATTTTGTCGCCTCTTGCACTCTCTACCACATTAGTAAATTGAGCCACAAATTCATAAGTCATATCCTGCCAATAAGCAAGCTCATCTTCCCTCGGCTCTCTAAATGGAGATAATGAATCTTTATTTTTACCGCTTTTTATTGTATACATTTTTATTCCGTATTTGTCCATTAGATTAGATACATTAACAAACTGTGATATCACGCCTATACTTCCAGTGAGCGTTGATTCATTAGCATATATCTTATCTGCTATCATAGAAATATAATATCCTCCGCTTGCCGCCATACTTCTAAATGAAGCTACTATTGGCTTTGGATATTTTTTCTTTAATTCCTGCAAATATTTTAATGCCTCTTCGCAAGAAGTTAAAGCCCCGCCAGGACTATCCACTTGTAATACTATAGCCTTTACATTATTGTCTTTCATGTAATATTCAAAATCATCTATTAACTTTTCTGTTACAGATTTTTCTTCTATTCCAAGTGAGTTTTTCCTTGACACATGAGATATTACTCCTACCAAATCTATAACAGCAATACCTTCCATATTTTGTATAGTGTTTATATTTGATGCTTTACCTTTAATAATAATAGAAGAAATATTGTTTTTAGGCTTAATAAATATAGAACTAATCCCTATCACTATAGAAACAATTATTAACAGAGAAAATATTATAAATCTTTTGCTTTCTTTAGTTTCTTTTTTTTCAATTTCTTTGATGCTGCTTGTATAGTTCTTACTTTCTTCTTGTGCATTGTCTTCTTTTTCTTTATTGTTTTGTTCGTACATACTTCCTCCATATTTGTGTTATTTTCTTCTTCCACATCTATATAAACGTTTTCTATATAGAGTGATACAAATATAACAGGCTCTCTTCCTATTATTTGTATAAACTTTTTTCTTAATGCTTCACGAACTTCATATTTAATAGTAGACGGTGTTCTTTTATTTCTATTAAGTAATTTTCTAACCGCCTCTGCAGCAGAGTTTTTGCCTTCTTTAATAAGTTCCTCATTTTTAGTAATTATAGCAGATTTTTCTGAGCCATTATATGTAAAACCTTTACTTTCTATATCTATATTAATATCATAATTTCCTGTTTTATTTTTTTTAGCAACAACATTAGCAACCACTACCCCATTTAATGATAATTGCTCTCTATCAAAAAATATACTGTCCTCTAAATCACCAACTCCCTTGCCATCAACATAAATATTTCTTATTTCTATAGGTTCAGCCATTTTAGCTTCTAAGCTGTCATCTATCTCAAGCACATCGCCATTATAAAGTAAAAAACCTTTAGAATTAAGTCCATTAAGGTCTTCCACTAATTTTATATGACTAATTAAATGTCTTTTCTCTCCATGAATAGGTATAAAATATTTTGGCTTTACTAACCTATACATAAGCTTTAAATCTTCACTCGAAGCATGTCCAGACACATGAAGAAGTTTTTTATCTTCTCCAACCATTTTAGCCCCAAGATCATAAAGATTATTAATCATTCTCGTAACCGACATCTCATTACCCGGTATAACACTCGAAGAAAATATTACCATATCCCCATCTTCAACTTTAATATGCTTATGAGCCTCCGCTGCTATTAATGAAAGAGAAGAATAAGGCTCTCCTTGCGTGCCTGTAGTTATGCATACAATCTTTTCTCTTGGATATCTGTTTAATTTATCTATAGGTATCACTATATCATATAGGTTTAAATATCCCATATCTTGTGCTATTTTTGTATATTTAAGCAAACTCCTTCCAGAGAAAGCAACATATTTATTGTTAATCTTAGCAGCAGTTACCAAGTCTTGTATCCTCTCTATACTGCTTGCAAAAACAGCAACAATTATCATACCGTCTTCATAAGCAAATAGAGGCGTCATAGTATTTTGAACTACGCTCTCACTCATAGAAAAACCATTCTTATGACAGTTCGTAGAATCTGCTAAAAGTAAAAGAACTCCTTTTTCACCATATTCTGCAAACTTATAAAGGTCTATAAATTTATCAGTAGTAGGATTTAAATCAACCTTGAAATCTCCCGTATGTATTATAACACCAAGAGGCGTAGTGATAGCAACGCCAACACCATCAGGTATACTATGATTAACTCTTATAAACTCTATATCAAAATTAATTCCTATTTGAATTTTATTTCTTGGCTCTAATTCATAAATATTAACATCTTTATATTCATTTTTATAATCATTTAATTTAGCCCTTAAAAAAGCAGCTGTCAATCTTGAACCATAAATTTGTATATTAGGGAATTTTCTCAAAAAGTGAGGTATAGCCCCTATATGATCCTCATGTCCGTGAGTTAATACCAATCCAACTATATTTTTATCTTCCAAATATGAAGTATCAGGTATAACATAATCTATACCAAGCATATGATATTTTGGAAACATAAATCCGCAATCAATAATTAATACTTCATTTCCATATTCTATTACTGTCATATTCATACCTATCTCTTGTACGCCGCCTAAAGGTATGATTCTTATTTTATTACTACTATTCATCTATTTTTACTACTTTTATTTATTATGTTTTGAAATTTTGTTTATTTTAACCATAAAAAAATATTAAGTCAAGATACTGTAAATTGGTGTTTTCTTTAGAAACAATATATATATATTACTTTTAAAAATAAATAATATAAAACAACTATTTTTTAATATTTAATAAAGTCTTTTAAAAATAAGTTTAAGGTCATTATCTAAAGTATTTATCACTATTTCTTCACCATTAAACTCTATATATGAAGCGGCATTTAAATATTTTATATAATCTTCTTCTCTTTTTACAGTATCTTCTTCTTCAGATATTTTAGTTACTTCTATACTTTTTATAACTAAAATATTGCCCCTTCTAACCTCATATTCTCCAAAATATGTATTAGCCCCGCCGTAACCATAAAACTCCGTATTATAAAAAGATATTGTAATACCCAAATCTTCAAACATATTAGTAAGTTTATAAGTTTTGCCGCTAAGCGTACTTGAAGAGACGGATAAAGATTTCTTAGTAGAAGAACAAGAAAATATCATAAAAAAGATAATAGATAATATTATAAATATTTTTTTCAAATTATTAAAATTATTTAATTTCATATTTCTTCAAAAATCAAACAATCATTAGAAAGCAATGTATATAAAATTAATTTTCTGCCTTCAATTTTATATGAAGTAGCCCCTTTTAAAAACTTTAAATACTCATCTTCTGCTTTCATTTTATCTTTACTTCCAGACATCAATGTTGTTATTAAGCTATATACATTAAATATATCTCCGTCTATCTCATATAAAGATGAATATCTATTTACTGCAGAAAAACCATTTATTTTATTCTCATTAAATTCAATTGTAATATTCATCTCTGGATAGATACTAACCAATTTAAACTTTCTGCCGTCTAATATATCTTTCTTATCTGATATATTACTTTCAGAAATTTTATTCTGCTCTGTGGTAGAACAAGAACATATTAATAATAATACAAAAATTAAGATTTTTTTCATAAACTTCCAAATAATATTTTTATTAAAGTTGTATAATTATCGGTATTAATATAATTATTTTTTAAGATAGATTATTATTTATAATATAATCCCTCGTCAGCAATACGGCAAGGGATTATATAATTTAATAAATTTATTCTTCTAAATAAGCATAATGAAACTGGTATTCCTGCAATGGAGTTAAAACATAGTCTTTTAATCTTTTGCTTACCAAAGTTGGATTTGATGGATTATATATTGGTATAAGCAAATTATCTTCTGCTACCAATAATTTTTCAGCTTTATGCATAGCATCCATTCTTATATTTTGATTAGCAGTAGATCTTGCAGTTTCTATATACTGGTCAAACATAACATTGCTGTATCCTGCAGAGTTTTGACTTCTATAGCTTAAATAATTTTCTAAGAAAGTCATAGGGTCGCTGTAATCACCAATCCATAAAGTTCTTATAAGCTGATAATCTTTTTCACTTCTCATCTGCTGATAAGCTGCCCATTCTAAAGAAGTGATTTGTAAATCTACGCCTAAATTTTCTTTCCACATCTGCTGCACTGCCTCAGCTACCTGCATATAAACCAAATCTGAAGTAGTTTTATATTCTAATACAGGGAAATTCTCACCATTTGGATAGCCCGCCTCAGCTAACAATTTCTTAGCCAACTCAACATTATTAGAATAGGCCTCCTTAGATAAATCAATATATTCTCCCCCATTTTCTCTAAAATCTCCGCTAACATCATAAGCCCCCACAGGTACCCAAGCACTAGTAGGAGACTTTGCAGTAGGTACGACATTTTCTACTATATAATTTCTGTCTATAGCCAAAGATAATGCCTTTCTTATTCTTACATCTTTTAAAACCTCATTTGTAGCATTTATACCAAAAGCAACTGTAGAAAAATATGGAGCTATATTAACTATCCCCTCTTCTTTAAGCTTTTCTAAATCCTGCTCTATTATATTAACAGAAAAATCTAATGAACCATCTTTTATACCAGCAAGTGCTAAAGTGGCATCTTTCATCATCACAAAAGTAATCTTTTCAGGAACAATATTATCTTTATTCCAATAGTTAGTATTTTTAATTACAACTATTTTTTCATCAGGGTTTCTTTCAGTCATAACAAATGCACCATTGCCAATATAACTTTCAGGACTCAATGACCATTCATCTCCGTATTTTTCTATTATATCTTTTCTCACAGGAGCAAATATAGGATAAGTAAGTATATCTAAAAAATAACCCGTAGGCGCTTCTAAAGTAATTTCTAAAGTGTAATCATCTATTGCTTTTACTCCAAGCTCTTCTACTGGAAGCTCACTTGAAAGTATTTTTACAGCATTTTTTATATATTCTATAAATGAAGTATACTCAGCAGCACTAAGAGGATTAGCTGCTCTTTGTAAAGCATAAACAAAATCATTTGCTGTTACATTTAATCCGTCAGACCACTTAGCATTCTCTCTTAAATGAAAAGTATATTTAAGCCCGTCATCTGAAATATCCCAACTCTCACAAGCTCCGCCCTGTAAATTTCCGTTTTTATCTTTAATTATCAAAGTTTCAAATACATGCCTCGGATAAACAAAATCATTTCCAGATAATGTAGGGTCTATTGTCTTTGGCTCTTCTCCCGCATTAATAAATAATTCTTTTGAAGAACGCTTTACATTGTTATTACATGAAATAATTAAAATAAAAATATACAAAAACAATAATATTCTTTTTAACATAATTCTTCCCCTTCTATAATAATTAATTAATAATACTATATTTAGAAATATAATGCAATTAATTACTTATATATAATAAAATTCTAACACTATTTTCTATTTTTTCGATAATTATAACGATACACTAAAAAATGGAGTTGTTAAAGTGCCAAGATATGAGCAGTTAAAAGCTAAATCTAAAGGTATATCATATACAAGAAGAATAAGAAATGATGATAAAGAATTTAATTTTAAAAAACCTATAATTATATCAGTTTCATTTATACTGCTTGTATCTATACTCTTTACTATTATCAAAAAATATTCCCCCATGGTAGATATTGCTGTAAAAGACTTTTTTAGTATTAATCATAGAGAAGCTCTCACATTAGAAACTACAGGAAGCGAAGAAGAAAATAAAATAAGTTTCTTGGATAATGTGCCGCTATTTAATTTCTTCATAAAATCTAATACAAATGAAACTTTATCAATTATGGCTTATGAAACTAATTCTATGCTTGAAACTTCTGTAAATACAAATACAACACAGAATAATTCTACAATTACAAGAGAATCTTTATCTGTATTTTTTAACAATAATCAAAATAATCAAGATAGTACTCCAAACTATATAGAAGAGCAAAAAGATAATAATATAGTAGAAGAACAAAATAATATAGTCAATGAATCATACAATTATATACAAGAGATGATACAGCAGAACAGAAGTGTAAATAATAATAATAATAATAATAATACAATAAAAGAAGATAATAATTTAGAAAATGAAAATAACAATAAAAATAACATAGAAGAAAATAATAACTATTTGGAAAAAGTAACTAATTCAATAAATAATAAAACATCAGATGAAAAAGCAAATAATAGCAACATCTCTTCAAGCATTTTTTATGATATACTAAAACCAAAAGAAAATAACTCAAGAGATATAAAAACAATGAGACCCGCAACTACAACATATAGCTCAACTCCCCCAAGCTATATGAGAAACAATAATGAACCAAAAGAAAAATATAATACAAATAATTATAATTATTATTTTAGCGGAGACAAAAAAGAAGAAAACAATTATAACTCTAAAGAAAGAGTGATAACTTCAAGAAATGATTCATATGATAATAACCAAAAAGATTCAAGTCAAAAAACAACTGTAAAAAACAACACTCAAGAAGATTATGAAAGATTAGCAGATAGTTTAGTTAATAATAATAATAATATAACTCAAAAAAGAAATAACTCTGCAGAAGAAAAAACAATATCTAAAAGAGATTTAATAGTAAACTCTCAAACAAGTATAATGCCAAATAATAATAATAACAGCATAATAAAAAATAATAATGATTATAACAGAGTGATAAATGATTTAGTTAATCCTAATAATACTGAGAGAGTAATTAATAACAATGAAAGAACAATTAACAATACAGAAAGACAAATAAATAATAATAATAATAATAATAATAATAATAATAATAATAATATAGTAAGAGAAGAAAATAAAATAATAAACACAAAAGAAAATATAAATAAAAAAGAAATTATACAAAAAGCACAAAAAGACATAGCAAAATATAAAACTTCAAAAGCAAATAATAGTGTAAAAAGAGATTATTCTAATGAAAGAAACTTAAAAAACACAAACAACGAAGGAGTATATTTGGTAGAATATGATGAAAATACAGGCTCTATTACATTAATATTTAGAAGCAGAAATATAGCAAATAATAACTCAATAGAAGATACAATAAAAACTTTATTAGATGGTGCTACCGATGATGAAAACAAAAATAATATAATAAGCTGCATACCTAAAGATACAAAGTTATTGGATATATTTGTAGAAGGAAATACAGTATATTTGAATTTTAATGAAAGTTTTGAATTTAATCCTCTCGGCAATGAAGGCACTATGCTTCAAATATATCAATTAGTATACACAGCAACACAATTTGAAGGTATAGATAATGTTATATTTTTAATAGACGGCAACTTAAATGAAACTATAGGAGCAGAAGGAGCTATAGAAAATATGCCGTTTAAAAGATTCGAATAATATTTTTATTTTTTATTACATACAAAAGTTTTTCCAACAAGAGTGGGATATAATACATTTTTTGTAAACTTAATTGTAAGAGATGAAGCATCTTCAGAAAAAGTTAAAGAGCCCTCAATAAATTTCTGATTTGCATTTGGTATAGAAAAAGTATAATCTAATCCCTTTCCTTCAACTTCTGAATATAATAAATACTCAGGTTCTTGTGTGTTATTGCTGTTAATAGAAGATGATAATTTATCATATTTTATAGATACCCACAAATATGCATTTTGAAAATTGGCATCAACACTCGAAGCATCAAAACTATCAGAAGAAACATAACTACTTTTATTGAACTGCTCTAAACCTTTTGAATAATCAACACTAAATACATCATTTCCAGTCTTATCCGTATTGGAACATCCAATAAACAAAATAATAAAAATAAAATACAATAATTTTTTTATCATTTTAGCCTGCCTATAGCAAATTATTTAATATTATAATATAACTATTTTTAATATTTTACAACAAAATAAAAAAGACTGCATTTTATGCAGCCTCATTTTTTATCAATTATTTTTAATTATCTATTTCTATAATAAGATTTATTATTGTATCCGCCTTTATCATTATATCTTTTATTATTGTATCCGCCTTTCTTTTTAGAATAAACTCTAACACTTCTATATGGCGGCTCTCCATCACTTTTAGTTTCTACATCATTGTCGTTTTGTAATTCTAAGTGTATGATTCTTCTTTCATAAGGAGACATAGGCTCAAGTGAAACAGTTCTTCTTGTTCTTTTAGCTTGCTGTGCTGCCTGACGAGCCATATGCTTCAAAGTCTCTTCGCGTCTGTCTCTATAACCGTCAACATCTAATATAATATGTCTTTCATTATCATCGCCAAATTTCTTAGAAGCTATTAATGATATCACAAATTGTAAAGCCTCTAAAGTGTTTCCTTTCTTACCAATTAAAACACCTGAATCATCTGTAGAAATATCTATATATATTCTTTTTTCAGTTTCTTCTTTAACAGTTACTTCTGCATTAATACCCATATATTTTAAAACAGTAGTCATGATTTCCTGAAATTCATTCAAATCATTAGCTAATTCTTCATAATAAACTCTTATAATAGTAGGTGAATCTTCTCCTATTCCAAGAATACTCCTTTTTCCTTTATCTATTACCTCTACCCTAACCTGATCCTCCGTAAGATTAAGTTCTGTAAGGGCATTATTAATAGCATCCCTCTCAGATTTACCGCTAAACTCTTTTACTAACATAATTTCCTCCTTAAAAAAAGAATAAATCTATTTTCTTTTCTTTTTTCCATTTCCTTTTTTAGTATATTTATTCTCAATAACAGTTTCATTATTATTATTAGAATCATTTTTATTTAAAAATTTTGAAGTTATAAATTGCTGAATTACCCCAAAAACGTTCTGTGCCGTCCAATACAAAGCCAAACCGCTTGCAAAATTATAAAACATAAATAACATCATAAGCGGGAATATAGTAGTCATCATTTTCATCTGCATAGCAGCCTGTCCTGAAGCACCAGCAGAAGAAGAAGGCTGTATCTTCATACTAACATAACTTGTAATAGCCATAAGTATAGGGAATAAATTGAAATTAAAACCGCCTAAAATAGGTATAGCTGCTGGAAATACAAATAATCTGTCTGGAGAAGATAAATCTGTAATCCATAGGAAAGGAGTGTTTCTTAGTTCCACCATAGACTGCATCAAATAGAAAAATGCTATAAGAAGCGGGAAAGGTAAAAGCATAGGCAAACATCCGCCTAAAGGATTAATTTTCTCCTTTTTATAAATATTCATTATCTCAGCGTTTAATTTTTCAGGATTATCTTTATATTGTTCTCTAATTCGTTCTATTTTAGGATTAACCAACTGCATCTTTCTCATAGATTTATATGAAGCATGGTTAAGCGGATAAGTAACAATTTTAAATATTAAAGTAAATAATATGATAGCCCAAGCATAACTCTTAGTAAAGCCATATAAAGCATTCAAAATAATATCTAATATATAAGTTAAAGGTCTTAAATTAAGCCCTAAGAATGATTCTTGAAATATTGATTCATAAGATTCTTCAAGATAATATTTAGAGAATATTCTTCTCACTTTTGGGCCTATATAAACAGAATAAGTATCTACAACAGAAGAACCAGATTTTATATTATGCTCAGATATTAAATTAGCAACATGGAAATCATTTCTATATTCATTAGTAACAGGCTTAGAAAAAGTCATAGTCTCAAATTTAGCATTGGATTGTGCAGGACTTGAAATAATAGCAAAATATCTATTATTCAAAGCAACCCATTTATCCTGTCCCTCATAAATATTATATCTAACATTATTAGTTTTAGCTCCATTGCCAAAACCAAACAATTTTGAAAATATATTTTCTTTAACTATATCACCAGTGAGAAGGACTTTCGATTTACCATTACCTTTTATTAAATATTGCGCCTTTGTAGCATCCTCTCTCACAGAGTTCTTCTCAGTCCTATAAGGCCCAATACCAGTACCCAAAAAATAAGAATAATACATAGATAAATCTTTTTCACTGAGATTTTCTATAGTTACAGTATTAGTCAATTGATAAGGGTCTTCACCAAAAGCAAAAGTCTTTTTTATTCTTATAGGATTACCCTCTATAGCAGCATCTGCCACATATGTAATAGCATTATTTTCTTTTACAGAATAATAATTAAAAATATTAGGCAAAGCTATAGAATTTGATAGGTTTTGAAAAGTTAAAGTGAAAGGATATATACCCTCATAAACTTGTTCTACCATATCAACTATTTCATTAGTTAACTCAGAATCTTGTCTGTAATAATTTTTAAGTTTATATGAAAACAAAGAACTATTTTTAAACGTTGCTATAACATAATCATTTTCTAATGTTTCAGTAGAATCATTAGAGGCTAAGATATTTTCATTAGTAATATAATCAATTTTTTGTATTTGAGAAGTATTTAATAATACATTTTGATTTTGAATATTATTTATATTATTTTGATTTGTATTATCAGTTTGTATATTATCTGTTGGTATAGGTTTAACTGTTTTAGCCTGATAGAACATATATGCAAATAGCACCACAGCAGAAAGTGCAACAGCTAAAATCATTCTCTTGTTATTACTCATAAAACAAAAAAGCTCCTTCAAAATTAATCATGGAACAGGATCATATATTTTTTTAGCAAGTGGATTACATCTTAGTACTCTCGCTACAGCAAGAAAACTGCCTTTAAAAGCACCATATTTGATAACAGCCTCTTTAGCATATTCAGAACAAGAAGGAATATATCTGCAAGAAGGTTTAAGATATGGAGATATTGCTTTTTGATATATAAAAATTAAAAACAACAATATTTTCTTAAGCATAAAAAACCAAATCCATTAAATCTTATAAAACAACTTCATTAACTCTTTTTTATAATCCATAAATGAACGGGAAAGGTATCTATTGATGATAATAAAATAATCATACCCAACAGGGATATTATTTTTTTCTATTCTATAGATTTCTCTGACAATTCTCTTCGCTCTATTTCTTTTAACTGCGTTAACTTTATTTTTTTTTATTGTTACAACAAACCGAGAATAAGAACGATTATTTTGCAAAGCGAGTATAGTATACAAATAATTACTATACCTCATTAAATTAGAATTATCATTTTTTTTAAAAAAGCAAATTATATCTTTTTTACTTTTAAGTTTTTCTTTACGATACAACTTAAATGATATTCTGCCAATTTTTTCCCGATCATTAATTAGATTAGTATTATCGTTTAATGATTGATTAATATCACTCATCGGCTACTGTTAAACGATATCTACCTTTTCTTCTTCTACGTTTTAACACATCTCTACCGTGCTTTGTTGCCATACGTTTAAAAAAACCAAATTTTCTAGCACGACGCAACTTACTTGGCTGATAAGTACGTTTCATTTTTTCTCCTTCAAAAGATTATATTTATCTTAATTTTACTTTAAAAGCAAATTTAAACTATGATGCTTTAATATACTTTATAATGATTTTTTTGTCAAGCATAAAACATTATCATAATACAATAAAACAGAAACTTATAAATTCTATTCGATTATTTTTACCCATTTTATTGTATATCTCTCAAAAGATTTACTTTTATCAGCAAGCCAGAGTTTTTCTTTTTTGACTTTGGCTTCTATGCTAATGATTTTGCCTTGATATTTAGAATACTCTTCAAAAAACTCTTTATCAAAATAATAATCTATATTGTTTTCAGATATAACTACATTTGGAAAAAGATAAGTACCTACTACTCTAACTTCACCTGTTATAACCTGCTTCTTAGCAAAAAGCATAATAAATAATAAAGAAACAATAGACACGCTCTTTAAAAAATCATTATTCATAAACCAAAACACCTTCTTATAAAACACAATAATATATTATTATTAAAATTATGTCTATATAGCTATTGAACATAAAACTAAATTAATATATTATACTAAAATGAGTAAATCTATTAAACAATCAAAAGCAGTGCTCGTTATTGCTTTAATGTATAAAGAACTTGAAATATATAATCATACTTTAAACGAATTAATAAATAATTTTGGAAACGCTAAAATAATTGGAGAAGAATATTTATTTTCGCATTCTCATTATTATGCTGATGAGATGGGAGAAGATTTAAAAAAAAGATTTATAGTATTTGAAAATATGATAGAGAGAGATTATATAGCAGAAGTAAAAAAAATCACTGATGAAATAGAAAAAAAATATTTAGACATTAATAATAACAGAAAAATAAATATAGACCCAGCAATACTTACTTTAGAAAACTTCGTATTAGTAACAAATAAAAATTTCACTCACAGAATATATTTAAAAGACGGAGTATTTGCAGACTTAACCCTAATATACAAAAAGAAAAAAGGATACACCGAACTTCCTTGGACTTATGCAGACTATTCAAGCACAGAAACAAAATTCTTTTTAAAACAAATAAGAGAGCTATTCT
>CAKVCJ010000010.1 GCA_934725655.1 uncultured Brachyspira sp. | reverse complement strand
AAGTTGAAAAACAATTGGAAATTATATATAATTTAGCAAAAAAGGAGCTTTTTTAGTTATCTGGGCCAGCCCCTAATCTTTAATATTTTCATTATCTTTCATAATTTCTTTTGCTATTTCTTTAGCCAAATATGTTTTACCTGTGCCCGGTGCACCTGTGAGTATGAGGTTATAATTATTTTTTAAAAGTCTAATACAATTTGATTTTAATTCTTCCATAGCTAACTCTCCAGAATATTTTTTTATTTTTTCATCTATAAATTGATGTATGTCCTTTCTTTTATTTATTACGTTAATTCTTCCATAAGCTGCATCATACCAACCCCAATCTTTTTTATCCAATTCATACAGCTTTACCTTTACAGCTAAAACCCAATTTTTTACTTTAAATTTAGATAATTCTTCTTCTGTAAAATTTATACCTAATTTATTTAATGATGTAAATTCCTCTATAGTTTCACCAACTGCTTTTATAGTAAATCCGTCAGTAACAGCTATTTTAGTACCAATACCAAACTTTTTATAATTACCAATACTTCCTTCAGTCAATCCTGCAAATACAATATTATATTTAACAAACACATCTAAAATATTATTATTTTCCCAATTACTCCCAAAATATAAATATGACATATCTTTCCTATTTTTTATTAATTAGCTACTAACATATTATATAAACATTTTCCATGAAATCAACAAACTATATTATACTTTTAAAACATAAACATATTTACTTATATACCCATATATAGTATAATAAAATAAAAAACATAAGGACAATATATGTGAGGAATAACTTGCTTAATCGGTCTGATTATAGCTGGAATTATTGGTTTAATTGATAAAATAAAAGGAAAAAAAGAATAACCCCGTAAATTATTACAAAATAATAAACGGGGCTTTTTTGTTTTAATTAATTATGCTGCTTCATAAACTAATTTGCCGTCAGAATAAGTTTTTAACACTTTAGTTTTAGCGATATCTGTAGGAGCTATCTTTAATATATTTTTGTCTAATATTATAAAATCAGCTTTCTTTCCTACCTTTATAGAACCCAAAGTATCCTCAGCAAAATTCTGATAAGCACCATTAATTGTAGCACAGTCCATCATCTGCTCAACACTCACAATCTGCTCAGCACCAAGCAATGAGTCAGGCTCTCCGTCTAAATTCATTCTCGTAGAAGCAAATTGTATCGCATCCAGAGGCTTCGGAGATATTGTTACAGGATAGTCGCTTGCAACCGATACCACGCATCCCGCATCAAATAAATCTTTCATAGGATATTCTTTATTAGCTCTTTCTTCGCCTAAATAAGGCACTTCCAACTCATAAAAATATCCTTTCTCTTTAAAAAACCAATAAGGATTAGTAACCGCAACTATGTTTAATTCCCCCATTCTTTTTATATCATCTTTATCCATAAGCTGAAGATGTGTTATAGCATGTCTTTTATTAGTTTCACCTGCAGCATTCTTCAAATATTCAAAAGCATCTATAGCCTGTCTTGCCGCAGCATCGCCTATAGAATGAACATGTATTTGAAGTCCTAATTCTTGAGCATTAAGATATACATCATTTAACGAATCCTGCTCCCAAAGTTTATAACCTCTAAATCCTTTATCAGATGCATAATCATCAAGTAAATAAGCAGTTTTACCTTCTACTACGCCGTCTGCAAATATTTTTAAAGTTGTCATCTTGAATTTATTTCCATTAACCTCTTTTCTCAGCTGAGATATTTTATCAAATTTTTCTTTAGGGTTATCTGTATTGTATAAACTATAGCCAACAAAGAAATTTAATTTTAATTCATTATTTTTATCAAGTTCATTTAAAGCTTTAAAGAAATTATCAGAAGGGCCAACAGTATTTATTCCAGGCTCGAATACCGATGTGATTCCATATGCCAATACTTCATCTTGATATGCGAGTATTGCATTTTTATATTCTTCTACTCCAAAATCTGGAATTTTTTGAGTAATTAAATCTGCTGCTTTTTCCCTAAATGTTCCTGTAGGCTCTTTTGTTATAGGGTCTCTCTCTATAACCCCGCCTTCAACATCTGGAGTTTCAGCATTAACCCCCGCTATTTCCATCGCTTTAGAATTTACCCATACCGCATGCCCATCTTCAGAAGTCATCACTATAGGTATTTCTGCAGTTATACTATCAAGCACATCTTTTGTAGGCCCTGTTAGAGGAACATATCCGTTATTCCATCCTCTTCCCCTTAACACAGTTACATTTTTATTATTTTCATAGAAATCTTTAATATTATTAGCATAATCCTCTACAGATTTCCCAGAATATAACTGCACCTGATACAATTTTAAAAGACCGCCCTTAGCTGTGTGAGCATGGGCTTCAAAAAAACTAGGCATTGCCATACCGCTTTCTAAATTAATAACTTCGGTATTATCACCTATAAACGCTTTTACCCCTTCTTCGTCCCCAACATATTGGTATACTCCGTCTTTTACTGCAACAGCAGATACTATTTTCTTATCTGCCTCAGATGTATATATTGTTCCAGTTATTACTGTGTCAGCATAATTATTTGATTTGCTGCAGCCTGAAACAATAAAAGAAAAAATTAGTAAAATGATTGGTAATAATGTTTTTTTGTTCACTTTTTGTAAACTCCTTTAAATTAATTTTTTTAAAATAGGAGCATAATTTTATATTAATTTTTTACTATATACAATAATGAATATTCAATTTTTTTTAATTTTTTATTAAAAATGATTTATTTTTTTATATTTTTTCTCAAAATGAACAATAATTAGGCAATTTCAAAATTATTTTTTAGCTGATAGCAAATCAAAATATTTAATATTAATTTGAATATTTAACTAATATCTCAATTTCATTTTTATTAATATAATAAGCAAAGCCTTATACAGTTAAACCATTAATTATTATTTTATATCCTTCTACAAATCTCTTTTTTATCCCACGCCTTCAGTTAAACAAATACAATACTATGCTTATAAAATAAATAGTAGAGTAGTTTCAAAACTAAATAAATATTTTTTATTATAGTTTTTATAACTTGGGCTTTGCTCCCTGCGAAGTACACAGCACCAGTTTTTTTGCCGACGCTCTGCGTGCCTGCGGCAAGGCACCTACTCGGTGCAACTGAAAAGAGTCCTTCAGGGCGACCGTAGGAAGTCCTTCAGGGCGACCGAAAGAAAGTGCCTTCGGTATTGGCACAAAGAACCTTATATACTTCGGATACGCTTCGAGAAAAACTGCATTTTTATATACTAAAATAATTAATTATACAACATATAAAACATTATTTTATAACTAAAATTATCTTGAAAATTATACAACTAATTTTGTCAACTACTTTTGAAACAAGTCTAATACTTTCCTCAAGCATTTTTAATTTATTGATATATAAAAAATATCCCGGCTTCATTTTTAACATATTTTAACAAAAAATTACTATTTTTTAACATGATTTTCTTGACTTTATGTTAAAAACTACTATCCTATATAGTTATGTATGATATTTATTTGAATGATTATTTTATTATATGGATGATTATTTAATTATATGGAAGCCTTTGAAAGAGAAAACACAATTTTAGAATTTTTAAAAGAAAATAAAAGCAGCTCTATAGAAAATTTAGCAAAAATATGCAATTCGAGCACCATGACTATAAGGAGAGATTTAAAAAGGCTAAAAGAATCAAAAGTGATGGAGCAGAGAAAAGGAATAGTATATTTAAAAAAAGATATATATTTATTGCCGCCGTATGTATATAGGAAAAGCTTATATAAGAAGACGAAACAGGCAATGGCATTAAAGGCATTAGAGTTTATAAATGACGGGGATGTTATAATTTTGG
This sequence comes from uncultured Brachyspira sp., assembly GCA_934725655.1. Classification (GTDB taxonomy): domain Bacteria; phylum Spirochaetota; class Brachyspiria; order Brachyspirales; family Brachyspiraceae; genus Brachyspira. The sequence goes on along the minus strand of CAKVCJ010000010.1, from coordinate 13,629 downwards.
ATGCGGGCACAAGCTGTATGGAAATATCTTATTTATTAAATGAGAGGAAAAATCTTACGGTTATAACAAATGACTTGGACATAGCGAGTATTGCTTCAAATTATGATATAACAGTTTATATAGCAGGGGGGAAAATAGAGAATAAAAACAATTGTTCTTCATCTATAGAAACAATAGAATATATAAAAAGATTTAGAGCTTCAAAGGCATTTATAGGCACATCTGGTATTACTAATGATTTATATTTTTGTGCTAACAGTTCTGATAAAGTAGAAATAAAAAAGACAATGATGGATATATCAAATACTAACATTTTAGTAGCAGACAGCAGTAAATTTGATTCGGCTTCTGTGATATCGGTTCGGCCATTAAATAGTTTTGATTATATTATCACTGATAAAATATTTTCTAATGATGAGACTATTATAATAGAAGAAAATGGGGGTAAAATATTAAATGTATAAATGTTTAATAATAGCTGATGATTTGACAGGGGCTAATGCGAGCATATCATTATTGCATAATTTCAATATAACTACACTGCTTCAATTAAATGATAAAGAATTGTATTCAAATTATGATGCGATAAGCTGTTCTACAGAGAGCAGATCTATATCATCAAAAGAAGCTTATAAAATAGTATTTGATGTTACTAAGAAGTATATGGACGATGATGTTGTAATATATAATAAAAGAATAGACAGCACTATGCGAGGCAATATAGGGGCTGAGGTAGATGCTATGCTTGATGCTTTGGGCGATGACAGAATGGCCTTTTTAAGTCCTGCTTATCCGTCTGCTGGCAGAACCGTTGTTGGAGGATATTTGCTTGTCAATGGAGTATTGGTTGAAGAGACAGAGATGGCTTATGATTCCAAAAATCCAATAAAAAGCAGCGATATACAACTATTAGTAAGCAAGCAGACAAAAAGAAAGATTTGCCTATTAGATATTAACATTATAAAGAAGGGACGCGATTATATAACTCAATTTATAAAAGACAAATATAATGAAGGTTATAGAATAATAGTTTGCGATATGATTAATCAAGATCATGTTAATTCAATATGCAATGCCGTAATAGACAGCAAAATAAAGTTTATAGTATGCGATCCTTCGCCATTAACTGCCAAAATGTCAGAATTATTAATGAATATATCTGAAAGCAATATATCCAACAATAGAAAGGTATTATGTGCTATAGGTTCAATATCTCATACAACTGCATTACAGGTAAAAACGATATGTCAGTATAGAAATGTGGGTTTAGTAAGATTTAGACCTGAGAATTTTATAGATTCTTCTTTATGCGATGATGAAATTAAAAATGTGAGCGAAGAGATTATATCGAAGTTTAATGAGTTTAATACTTGCATAATGGTATCAGAAAATCTTTACAGGGACAAGCCTTTAGATTTTGATGAAATAGCTCTTATAAGCAAGACAGATATTGAATATTTATCCAATTTAATAAATGAGAAATTAGCTTTAGCGATAGAAAGAATATTAAAAGCTGTAAAAGTAGATGCGCTTTACACAAGCGGCGGAGATACTACTATAAAGATTTGTGCGCAATTAAATTCATATAGTTTAGACATAAAACACCCCGTATTGCCTTTAGTAGTTTATGCTAAATTGAACGGCGGCGAATACAAAGGTTTAGATTTAATAACCAAAGGCGGAGGGGCTGGAGATTCAGAAACTTTAATAAAATGTGTAGATTTTTTAAGTTATAGATAATAAAAAAAGGAGAATAAATAAAAATGAAAAGACAAAGAATAGCTATTACTGCTGGAGACCCTGCGGGCATTGGACCTGAAATAGTAATAAAATCATTATTGAGAGAGGATATTTATGAAAATTCCATACCTGTTGTCTACTCTCATAGAGCGGCTTTAGAGAAAGTATTAAAGCCTAATATTACTTTAAAAAAAATCAATAGTCCTTTAGAAGCACAGGGGATAAAAAACACTATTGAATATATAGAGCCAGAGAAGCCGTTAGGGGAATTTGAATTCGGCAAAGTTCAAGCGAATTGCGGCGAAGCTTCATACAACTACATATCAATGGCAATAGAAGATGCCTTAAAAGGAAATGTCTGGTCTGTTACAACGGCTCCAATAAATAAAGAGGCGATAAAAGCTGCTAAAATTAATTTCATAGGGCATACTGAAATCTTCGGAGAGAAAACCAATTCAGAAGACCCTTTAACGATGTTTGAAGTAAGAGGGCTTAGAGTATTTTTTCTCACTAGGCACATGTCTTTGAGAGATGCCTGCGACGCTATCACAAAAGAAAGAATTGTAGACTATATAAAAAGATGCACAGAAGCACTAAAAAAGATAGACAACTCTGATAAAGTAATGGCAATAGCCGCTTTAAATCCGCATGGCGGAGAACATGGCCTTTTCGGCGATGAAGAAGAAAAATACATTAAGCCTGCAATAGAAGAAGCATCAAAAATGGGTTATAAAGTGGCTGGACCAATAGGAGCAGATTCTGTATTTCATCAGGCTCTAATCGGTAAATATGGATGCGTATTATCTTTATATCATGATCAAGGCCATATAGCAACAAAAACTTTAGACTTCCACAAGGTTGTATCTTTAACATTGGGCTTGCCTTTCTTAAGAACTTCGGTTGACCATGGCACTGCATTTGATATAGCAGGAAAAGATGAAGCAGGCTCTGTAAGTATGGAAGAGGCTTTGCTTGTTGCTATTAAATATGCCAATAATTTTTTAAATAAATAAAATTTTAGGAGGACATAATTATGACTCAAGACATTCAAATAATCATAGGTCTTATAGTTGGCGTCATACTTCTAATAGTAATGATAGTTAAAACTAAGATACATGCTTTCCCAGCACTTATATTAGCTGCTATTATCACAGGGCTAATAGGCGGAATGAGTACTGATGCTATCATAAAAGCCATCACTGGCGGTTTTGGAAACACATTATCAAGCATTGGTATTATTATAGGTTTCGGGGTGATGATGGGACAAATATTTGAATTATCAGGTGCTGCCGAAACTATGGCTCTAACATTTGTAAAAATATTTGGAAAGAAAAGAGAAGATATTGCATTAGCCATTACAGGCTGGGTGGTATCAATACCTATCTTCTGCGACAGCGGATTCATACTTTTATCTCCTATAGCAAAAGCTATATCTAAAAAAACTTCTAAAAGTATATTTATATTAGGATATGCATTAGCAGTAGGATTGGTTATAAGCCACCATATGATATTGCCTACTCCAGGACCTCTTGCCGCTTCTGTAAATTATGGCGCTGATTTAGGATTATCTGTTTTAATGGGCGTAATATTCTGTATACCTATGCTTATAGGAACTATAATATACACTAGATATGTAGGTTCTAAAGTCTATCAGCTTCCAAGTGATGACGGCGGTTGGATAAGACCTACTGAAAAAGTTAAAGAAGAAGATTGTGAATTAAAACCTTCAAGAGATGATTTGCCTAATGCTTTCTTATCATTTATGCCTATATTGCTCCCTATAATTTTAATATTGTTAGGTACTATATTAGGAAACATCTTCAAAGAAGAAACTAATAATGCTGTAATATCTTTTTTGAAATTTATAGGTAATCCTGTAATTGCAGTAGGAATAGGATTATTAGTATGTATCTTTACATTAACAAAAAAAATGGATAGAAATGAAACTATAAAAGTAATGGAATTAGGAATAACAGGCTGCGGTATAATTATCTTAGTTACTGGGGCTGGCGGTTCTTTCGGACAAATATTAAAAGATTCTGGCGTAGCTAATTCTATATCTGAAGTAATAGCTTCTACTAAAATACCTGCAATACTTATACCATTTATAATAGCTACTGCTGTAAGATTTATAGCTGGTTCTGGTACAGTGGCAATCGTAACTTCAAGTTCAATATGTGCCCCTCTTTTAAATCAATTGGGAATCAATCCTGTATTAGGAACTATGGCTTCTTGTTCTGGTGCTTTATTCTTCAGCTATTTTAATGACTCTTATTTTTGGGTTATAAACAGAACATTGGGGGTTGATGATATTAAAGAACAAATCAGACATTGGTCTTGTAATACAACTGTGGCATGGGCTATAGGTTTGGTTATGTTATTGATATTTGACATATTTATGTAATAAAATAAATATCTGAAACTAATAAAAGGAAAGTATATGGAAAAGTTGTCTATAGATATATTAGAAAAATATCAAAATAAAGACAAAAATAATATAAAAATAATAGATGAAAAATTAAATGATATTTTTTCTAATTTTAATAAAAAAATAATAGTATTAGATGATGATCCGACAGGCGTGCAAACTGTACATGATATAAGCGTATATACTAATTGGAATATAGAAAATATAGAAAAGGGTTTTAATGAAAGCAATTCTATGTTTTTTATATTAACCAATTCGAGAAGTTTCTCCAAATCTCAGACTATAGAGGTGCATACAGAAATCACTGAAAATATAATAAAAGTATCTAAAAAATTAAATAAAGATTTTATTATCATTTTGAGAGGAGATTCCACATTAAGGGGGCATTATCCTGAAGAAACAGAAACTATAGCTAAAGTACTTGAGAAAAATAATATTAAAGTAGACGGAGAAGTAATAATACCTTTCTTTTTGGAAGGCGGAAGATACACCATCAATAATATACATTATGTACAGGAGGGAGAGTATTTAGTTCCTGCGGGAGATACTGAATTTGCTTTGGATAAAACTTTTGGCTATAAAGAATCTGATTTGTGTAAATGGGTTGAAGAAAAAACAAATGGAAAGTTTAAAAAAGAAGATGTGAAAGCCATATCAATAGAAGATGAGAATGAAATGAAAATAGAACATATAACTGATATATTAAAATCATGCAATAATTTTGATAAGGTTATAGTAAACTCTATTTCTTATTTCCATATAAAAGTTTTCACATTATCTTTATTAAATGCTATATTGGAAGGCAAAAGATTTGTTTATAGAACTGCTGCTGCTTTTACTAAGGTTATAGGGAATGTGTCTGATAAAGATTTATTGAAAAAAGAAGAGCTAATAGATAAAAACACCAAAAATGGCGGCATCATCATAGTTGGTTCGCATGTAAATAAAACAAGTTTGCAGCTTGAAAAACTTAAAGAGATAAAAGAAGGCATAGAATATATAGAGTTTAATCAGCATTTAGTATTGGAAGAAGGAGGGCTTGAAAGAGAGGCTAATAGAGTTATAAACATCACTAATGATTATATAGAAAATGGAAAGACGGTTGTTATATATACAAATAGAAAAAGACTCGATATCAATACTGGAAATAAGGAAGATGAATTAAAAATAGCTTCTCAAATTTCTAATTCTTTAACTTCTATATTTTCTAATTTGAAATCTAAGCCAAGTTTTATTATTGCTAAGGGTGGAATTACATCAAGCAGCATAGGAGTGGATGGATTAAAAGTAAAATGTGCAAAAGTGAAAGGACAAATATATCCTGGAATACCTGTATGGATGACAGATGCTGCAAGTAAATTTCCGAATATGCCTTATATTATATTCCCAGGCAATGTAGGCAAAGAGGATACTTTAAAAGTAATAGTTGAAGAATTAATAAAAAAATAAATTATTATTATTTATTATAAAAAGGAGATAATAATGTCTAAGAATATTGGTTTTATAGGGCTTGGCATTATGGGTAAACATATGTCAAGTAATTTAATAAAAAAAGGCTATAATCTCGTAGTATATGATAAAGTAGAAGAAGCTATAAAAAATTTAGAAAAACTCGGGGCTAAAGGTGTAAGTTCATCAAAAGAAGTTGCTAAGGAATGCGATTTAGTTTTTATGATAGTTCCGGATTCGCCTCATAGTATGGATGTTATATTTGGAAAAGACGGATTAATTGAAGAATTAAAAAAAGGCTCTACTATAGTGGATATGAGTTCAATATCGCCTTTTTATTCAAAAGAAATTGGCAGAAAATGCGAAGAGGCGGGAATTAATTATGTGGATGCTCCTGTTAGCGGAGGAGAACCTAAGGCTATCACTGGTGAATTATCATTTATGGTGGGAGCTAAAGAAGGCGTATTCAATAATATAAAGCAATATTTAGAGTGTATGGGGAAAAATATCACTTTAGTTGGCAATATAGGAAGCGGTACTGGAACTAAACTTGCAAATCAGATTATAGTTAATTTAAATATAGCAGCATTATCTGAGGCTATGATAATAACAAAGAGTTTGAATATAGACCCTGCTAAAATGTTGAAAGCGATTACTGGAGGTTTGGCTGATAGCGCCGTACTTCAGGCAAAAGCTCCTATGATGATAGAAAGAAACTTTGAACCAGGAGGAAGAATAGATATTAATAAAAAAGATATTAAAAATGTACTTGAAACTTCTCATAATTTAAATCTTTCACTTCCTCTCACCTCTTTATTATATGAAGTATTCCAAAGCTTAAGTAAATTGGATAAAGAAAAGAAAGATCATAGTGCCATATTAAATTTTTACGAACATATAAATAATATGGATAAATAAAAATATTCCAACATAGAAAGCTTCTTATTATATATAAGGAGCTTTCTATTTATATATATCGCAAATTAAAAATCTGTCTTTACCGCTTAAATCTTTTTTTACTAATACATTTCTTATATTAAAATTATCACATATATCAATTAAAGCATTCCCCTGATTATAGCCTATCTCAAAAAAGAAAGCCCCATTATCTTTTAAATATTTATTTATTATGCTTAAAAAACTCCTATAAAAATCAAGCCCGTCATAGCCTGAATATAATGCATTTTGAGGCTCGAACTCCAAATCTCTCTGAAGAGAAGCTTTATCTTTTAATGCCACATAGGGAGCATTTGAAACTATTATGTCGAATTTACTCTCCGGTAAAAATTCTAAAGCATCGGCATTTATTATATTTATTAAATTTTCATCGCCTAATATATTAAAAGCATTCTTCTTTGTAACTTCAAAAGCATTTTTACTTATTTCAATCCCAGAAACATCAATATTTTTATTTTGCCCTATAAATATTTTTTTTAATGTTACTGCTATGTTCCCGCTGCCGCAGCCTATATCACATATAGAAATGTTGTTTTTATCCTTCGCATAATCTAATACCAAATCAATTAGCTCTTCAGTCTCCGGTCTTGGTATTAAAACATTGCTGTCTACATAAAAATCAAAACCATAAAACTCTTTTTTATTTACAATATAACTAATAGGTTCATAATTAAGCCTTCTTTTAATTAATTCTTCTATATTATTACTCTCTTCTATACTTAATTCTCTTAAAGAATCGCTTATCAATTTGATTTTATTTATATTTAAAACATGCATTATTATAGTTTGTGCTTCTATATATGAAATCTTATAATCATTATTTATTTTCTCTAAAGTCTTAGCATATTTTATTAGAGCATTGTTAATATTCATTTCTATTGCTTCACTCTCTGTCAAAGTTTATAAATATATTCTTAAATACTAAAATATTATAAATTAATATATCATACTTATTTAAGCTTATTTTTTTATATTAAAGTTTAATTATATTGCTATAAAATAAGATTAGTTCTCTCAAAAACTCTTTTCAAAGTTTCATATTAAATGCTAATAGCCTAATTATACTATATTTTTATCGAAAAATAAACTCATATAAAAAATTGTAGAATTTATAAAAAAATATTGTATAATTTATATGTCTCTTTATTTTTTAAAAAAAATTACTATACTATAGATAGACATATTTTTATAACTTTTTCAAATTACTATTGATAGCTAAAATTTATAAAAAATTAATCGAAAATGTATAGTAGTAAACTTAAAAAGTTAGAGTAATACAAATATTGAGGTTATTTTTTATGAAAAAAATGCATAGTTTATCAGTGAAAGTCCCGATTATGGTTAGCTGTATTATCATAGTAACTATATTGGTATTGTCTATAATTCTTACAATAGCTGCTTCAAGAGGTATACGAACTGCTACTTTAAATGGTTTTCAAAGCACAGTGCAAGGTTATGCATCAACAATAGAATTAGTGCTTCATGAACAGCTCGTTCTCATTGAAACATATTCTAAAAGTGCTGCTTTTCAGTCTTTTATCACAAATTACAATGATATAGAAGTAAAAAATAATTTAGAAAAAGTATTGGAAAACTATAATAATATTAACTATTATTCAACAAATACAGGTATTGCAACTATTGATGGTACTATATTAATAGATAGTTCAGACCCTAAATTAGTAGGTGTTTCGCTTGCAGATATACACCCCGAACTCTATCAAAGCGTAATAAAAAATAATTATGATTTTAAGTTCGATAATATTATAAAAAAATCATTAACTACAGGAGGAAATTCTTTGCTCTTAATGGGCGGTATAAAAGATGATGTAGGAAATATACTTGGAATAACATATATAAACTTAGATATGGATAAAGTAAATAATTCCTTTATTAAATCTTTGCCTCTTCAAGGAAGCGAAAGATTAACTGTAGCAAACCATGATAAAATGGTATTATTATCATCTGATGAAGAGTTTGTAGGCGCTACATTATCTTCTGTATATGATGTTATAAAAACACAAGACAGCGGTATTATACCATCTTATAAAAGTGCTAATACTAAAACGGCAAGAACATCCGCATATAACGGCATCACAGGAGTTCCTTGGTCTGTAATACTCGCTAAAAATGATTCTGAAATATATAGTCAAATATATACTATTATAATAGAGGCAATTATTGTAGGTGTTATATTTATAGTAATAGCTTCTATTTTGGTATTATTCTATATTAGAAGCATCACTAATCCTTTACAGCAAATTATTAAAATATCCAAAGAAATATCTAAGGGCGATTTAACAAACACAGAAAAAACAATCAATAGAAAAGATGAACTTGGCGAATTGGCAGATTCCTTTGCTGTAATGCGTCAGGAACTTGTGGATATCATAATAAAAGTAAGAGATTCCGTAGAAAAAATTACAAACAGTGCACAAGAACTCTCACAGGGCAGTAATGATTTATCGCATAGAACAGAATCGCAGGCAGCAAGCTTGGAAGAGACAGCAAGCTCTATGGAACAAATGGCTTCCACTATAAAATCTTCTACAGATCAATCAGTGCAAGGTAATAGAATGATGGTTGAATCTAGGCAATCTATAGAAAGTGCAGGAGATATTATACTTGAAACTACAAGAAATATAGAAGAAGTTTATGATGCCAGTGCCAAAATTAAAGATATTACAAATATCATAGAAAATATAGCATTCCAAACTAATATACTCGCTTTGAATGCGGCAGTAGAGGCGGCACGTGCTGGTGATCAGGGTAAAGGTTTTGCGGTTGTTGCTTCGGAAGTAAGAAACTTAGCTCAAACTACTCAATCTTCTGTAAAAGATATTACTAACTTGGTAGATAATGCTTATGATAAAATTAATAAAGCTACTGACTCCGCTAGAACTTCGCAGGAAATATTTAATGATCTTAGAGTAAAAATAGATGAAACGGCAAGAATCATGCAAGATATTAGTTCCACTGCTGTAGAACAACAAACTGGAGTAGATCAAGTTAATAGGGCTGTCGCTGATATGGATAGTGTTACTCAGCAAAATGCAGCTTTAGTAGAAGAATCTTATGCTGCTACTATGTCTTTATCTAATCAGGCACAAGAACTTTATGAGGCTATGAAATTCTTTAAAATAGACAAAGAAGATATAGATAAAGAATAATATATTATAATAGTACAATATCAGTAATAAATGCTTTATAAAGTATTTATTACTGTAAAAATAAAAACTTATTTATTTTTTATATAGGGTGCTTTTATGGAAATTATTTATCTTTATGCTTTAATAATTTTAGGTGTATTATTTGCCGCATTAGTGCTTCTAAAAACAGTAATACTAAAGAAAGATAAAGTAAAAAAACCTAAAGCATTGAAAAAACGTATAGAAGAATTAAATAAAAGATTAAAACAAAATCAATATGATTATGATGCTATATATCAGCTTGCAAACATAGAAGAAGAATTTGGAGATAAAAATAAGGCACTTAATCAATATCAATTGCTGCTTAATGAAAATTTCTTCCAAGATAAACAAAAAATAGAAATATATAAAAAATTAGAAATTATGTGCGAAGAACTTGGAGATATGCAGCAAAGTTTTAAATACTCTTTAATGATTAATAAAGAAGAGCCTGAAAATAAATATTATTATATAAAAATAGCTCATACCCTCACTGAAGAGGCTTGCTATAAATTAGCATATGAATACTATCACAGAGCTTTGGTATTAAAAGCTGATTTCTCTATAGAAGATTTTAAATATGCTGCCTTCGCCTCTTTCCAAGTAAAAGATTATAAAAAAACTATCATTTATCTTGAAAAATTATATAAAAAAATGTGTAAAGATATAAACCAGTATAAAATTGATATCGCTAAATTAATGCAGTCATTAGTCTCTATATATATACTTTCTGATGAAATTAATATAGCTAAATCTTTTATAGAAGAGGCTTTTATATATAAAGCAATAGATAGTGATAATAGACTTTATATGAACAAGATTTATTTATTTATTTTATATAAATTAGACGACAACAAAAAATTTACTGAAATATATAATAAGCTTATAGATATGTATAAAATTAATAATGATTCTATAGATTTGGCAGATTTAATATTTGACTATGCTTTTTACAGCTATTTTCTAAAAGATATAAACTCCTCTATAAGATATTTTAATATAATAAAATCTTTTAATATAGAGTTATATAGCACTTTTAATATAGATAATATATTAGAATATTTACGAAATGTAGAAATAGCTAATTCTCAATTAACTAAGCTATATGAAGAGAAAAAAATATATGATTCAAAATATAAAAATGACAATTTTGAAAATTATATTAAAAAAGAATATATAGATAATTGGGAAAGAGCTATTAATTTATGGGAAAGCTCTTTCATACATTTAGACTATATATCAAACTTAGTAGAAGTTAAAAAAAATATGAATATAGATGAAGTATTAAAAGAGTTTCAACTATATGATTTATCTCACAGCTCTTCTCAAGAATACCAAAAACCTTCTACTCCTTCAAATAAAATTGATAAGATATTTAATTTAAGTTTTTCAGATTTTAAAAAGATTTGCCAAAATATAATATCTTCAAAACTCTCATACACTATAGTGCAGGAATATATAGACAGTGCCGACAAGATGAAAGGTGATGAAATAGATTATTTAGCTTATAACAATAAAACGGCAAGAGTTGAACTTACTTTAATATCTTTTAGAAGATGGAATAAAATAGATATAGGAGAATTAAGTATAAGAGATTTCTTTATGAAAGTGCAGGAATCCGGAGCTAAAAATGGAATATTAATAGTTCCTGCAGAATTAACAAATAGTGCAAGAAGTTATGTTTCTCATAATGAGAGTATTATAGTCTATTCTAAACATCAATTTAATAATTTGCTTAAAGGAGAAATATTTTAGTATAATATTTTTATAGTATTAGGATTTTTTTATGGAAAATATTTATATATATTTTTTTATATTTTTTTTATTAATATTTATTTCAGTTGCTTTATATTTCTTTATAACTAATAAATTATATAAAAACCTTGATGATAAATCTATAAAAAATACAATCAATGAATTAAATAAAAAATTAATGAATAATCCAAATGATTACAATTCTCTTTACAAATTAGCTTTAATAAAAGATGAAAGCGGAGAGATTTTAGATGCTTTAAGAAAATATGAGTTTCTTATTTCTGTTAATTATTTTGATGAAAATGAACAAATTAAGATTTATAAAAGAATTGAAAATATATGTTCTGAATTAAAATATAAAGAAGAAGCTTTTAAATATTCTATCATTATCTGCAATTTAGAACCATCTAATATACTTTATTTTTTAAAGGCTGCTTATACTTTATTCAAAGAAAATAAATATCAATTAGCATGCAATTATTTTAATAAAGTAATGATGTCGAGAAAAGAATTTAATATAGATGAACTTAAAGCGGCGATATATTCTTTTTACAGCATAAAAAATTATGAAAAGGCCATTACTGTATTGGAAGATTTAGCTAAAAGAATTAATAAAGATGCTGTCAATTTCCAAAATGAATTGATTGAGATTAGAAAATCTTTAATATCTATGTATTTAATTACTGATAAGCTTTTATATGCTAGTGAGTATATTGAATATATTTTAAATAATGCTGATAATTTAGATAAAAATAGTATTATTTACTATAATAGAATTTATTTATTTCTTTTGTATAAATTAGGAGATAAAAAAAAGTTTAAAGATATTTATAAAAAACTTAAAATAACATTGAAAACAGATGAATTAGATGCTATATACGAAAATATGATTTTTGATTTTGGATTTTATTCCTATTTCTTAGGATATACAGAAGAGGCAATAAGATATTTTGAAGCTATAAAGAAATTTAATTCTAATATATTTAAAACATACAAAATCAATGAAGTCTTAGAATATTTATATCAAGTTTACAGAGCTAATTTGCAAGTTAATAAAGTAAATCGTAAATTAGATAATGTATATGAACATGAATATTATAAAGATTATATTAAAAATGAAAGTTTAAATGAATGGGAGAATACTGTAGAACTTTGGGAGAACAGTTTTATTAATTGTGAATATATTAATTCTTTAGCTCCAAAAAATAATGAAGAGCCTATAGATGTAGAAAACATACTTCTAAACTTGAAAGTTACTCATAATATAAAAATTGATAATAAAAACAGAGGAAATACTAATTATTCACAAAATGATATTGTAAATAAAATATATAATTTAACTTTTAATGATTTTAAAAAGCTATGTAAAAATATTGTAACTAATAAACTCTCATATACTATACTGCAAGAGTTTACAGATAATCAAGATAATAATATAGATGAAATTGATTTCTTAGCTTATGATAATGAAATTGGAAAATATAATTTAACTTTCATATCTTTCAAAAGATGGCAAAATATTAATGTTGGAGAATTAATATTGAAAGATTTTATTGTAAAAGTAAAAGATTCTGGAGCTAAAAGAGGAATATTGATAATACCTGTAGAATTAACAAGCAGTGCAAAAAGTTATGCTGTGCATAGTGAAATGATTACTGTTTATGCCAAAAATCAACTAAATAATTTGCTTAGAGGTGAAATATTTTAATTTTCTTTTAAACAATAAAAGCCTAACTATTTTTATAAGTTAGGCTTTATTTATTAAACTCAGTAATTAATTTTATTCGCTTAAAATTTTTCTAAGTACTTCATTAACAAGTTTAGGGTTGCCCTGACCTTTAGTAGCTTTCATAGTCTGACCTACTAAGAATCCAAATGTTTTTTTTACCTGCTTTGAAGTCTGCTGCTGATTTATATCTATAAATTATCATTATTAAAAAAATTATAGTAATATAAATAATATTTTCTATTTACTCATACTTGATTATTTTTCATAATAGTTTATAATATTTTAATCGTAGGTAATGTTATGAACAAACAAACAAACAAACAAACAAACAAACAAACAAACAAACAAACAAACAAACAAACAAACAAACAAACAAACAAACA
>CAKVCJ010000009.1 GCA_934725655.1 uncultured Brachyspira sp. | reverse complement strand
AAGTCAAGTCAAGTCAAGTCAAGTCAAGTCAAGTCAAGTCTTAACTATATTAACATCAATTATATTGCTTATACCTTTTATAAGTTGCTTTTTGGGAGAATACTATGTCTAATATAATGAATATTTGTTTTGTATCAGGTGAAGAATATGCTAAATATTTAGAAACTATTATTGTATCTATTTTATTAAATTCTAATAAAGATGATCATTTTCATTTCCATGTTATAGAGGATAATATAAGTAATGATTATAAAGATGATATTCTTAAATTAAAAGAAATAAAAGAATTTGATATAACTTATTATAAATCCCCTAATATAGAAAAATATAAAAAATTTATATCGATTTTAAAACATAATTATTCTAATTTTAAACATACATACCAAATATTCTTTAAATTAGATATACTATTAATATTTAATAATATTGATAATATATTATTATTAGATGTTGATCAGATTATACTTAATAATAATATTAATGAGTTATTTAAGTTAGACTTTGAAAATAATTATATATCTGTTTTTCAACATCCTATATATTGGTGCAAAGAGGGTATGCTTTCGAATGTAAATTTGAAACAATTTTTTATAGAAGTAGTAGGGCTTGAAAAACCAGAAGAACATCATTTAGTGAGTAACAATATATTTTTTAATTTGAAATTAATAAGACAAGATTTTACAAATAAACAATTGGAAACAATGATTGATGAATGTTTTTCAAAATATAATCAGTCTATATTTACAGAAGAGCATATTTTTTTATTTATTTTTAGAAAAAGAGTACTACATATAGACTATAATTTAAATAAAGTTACAAGAATACCAGATGATTATGATGATTTTGATAGCACTAAATTTAAACTGATACATTATGGAGGGCTTAAACTTAAAACATATTTATCATATAATTATAATGAAGAAATAGATAATGCTTATGTATATTATTGGGAATATTTCTGTCAGACGCCATTTTATAAAAATAACTATATTGAATATAGTAATATACATATGGCACATTTAAGACGTTGGTTATTACAAGAAAGAGAAGAGCGTAAATGGCATATAGAAGATAGCAGAAAGTACAGTAAAAATAATTATAATAGATTATTAAACTTAATAGTATGGATAATTCCTTTCAAATCTTTAAGGGATAAAATTAGAAAGAAATATATAATTAATTAGTTGTATTAATTATGATATTATAGTATAATATGTAAATGTTAATAGAATATAATTTATATATGACTTCAATCTTTAGAAGTCAAGTCAAGTCAAGTCAAGTCAAGTCAAGTCAAGTCTTAACTATATTAACATCAATTATATTGCTTATACCTTTTATAAGTTGCTTTTTGGGAGAATACTATGTCTAATATAATGAATATTTGTTTTGTATCAGGTGAAGAATATGCTAAATATTTAGAAACTATTATTGTATCTATTTTATTAAATTCTAATAAAGATGATCATTTTCATTTCCATGTTATAGAGGATAATATAAGTAATGATTATAAAGATGATATTCTTAAATTAAAAGAAATAAAAGAATTTGATATAACTTATTATAAATCCCCTAATATAGAAAAATATAAAAAATTTATATCGATTTTAAAACATAATTATTCTAATTTTAAACATACATACCAAATATTCTTTAAATTAGATATATTATTTTTATTTAATAATTTAGATAAAATATTATTTTTAGATATAGACCAAATAGTCATAACTGGAATTTCTGAATTATTTAAATTAGATTTAAAAAATAATTATTGTCTAATATTTCAACATCCATTACCTAACTGTAAAAGAATCCTAAATAATATAGATTTAAGCAACTTTATTGTTAATAGAATTGGTTTATCAACTCCAGAAGAAGGATACTTTACATCTGAAATAATTTTGTTTAATATTAAGGCCATAAAAAATGATTTTACTAATGATTATTTAAATAGATGTATTAGTGAATGTTTTTATACAGATGCAAGCCCTGTATATACAGAAGAATTTGTATTTTTGTATATTTTTAAGAAAAATATACTTCGAATAGATGGAAATTTAAATGAAATAAAATCTATTCCTAAAGATTATGATAATTTTGATAACAGAAAATTAAAATTAATACATTACGGAGGAGCTACTCTGAAAAAATACCTATCTTATAATTACAATGAAGAGATAGGTAATGCTTATGTGTCTTTTTGGGAATATTTCTGTCAAACACCATTTTATAAGAATAATTATGTTGAATATAGTAATATACATATGGCACATTTAAGACGATGGCTATTACAGGAAAGAGAAGAGCGTAAATGGCATATTGAGGATGGTAGAAATTACAGTAAAAATAACTATAATAGATTATTAAACTTAATAGTATGGATAATTCCTTTCAAATCTTTAAGAGAAAAAATTAGAAATAAATATATGATTAATTAGTTGTATTAATTATGATATTATAGTATAATAGACAAATGTTAATAGAATATAATTCATATTTAGCTTCACTCTTAAGAAGTTCAGTTCAGTTCAGTTCAGTTCAGTTCAGTTCAGTTCAGTTCAGTTCAGTTCAGTTCAGTTCAGTGATTCTGTTCTAAGTATATTAACTTTTATTATATTGCTTATAACCTTTATAAGCTGTTTATTAGGAGAATATTATGGATAAAAAAGTAATAGATGATATAGTATATTATATTCCATTTAAGAAATTAAGAAATGCTTTAAGAATATATTTATATGCAATTGCAGATATTGATGTTGCAAAAAATAATATAGATAATAATGTTATTGATACTGTGCCATATTATTCTAAGCCAATAGAAGATTATTATTTTATAGAAAATAGAAGAAAATCTGGTGAAGAAAAAAGAAAATCTTATAGTATAAATGATGATAAAGATATAGATTCTTTAATAAATTACCAAATACTACATAAATTAAGAGAATTAGAATTAAAAAATAAAATAAAAAATGGAAAAAAAATTAAAGTATGCTTTTTATTAGATGAAATATCAAAATTTTATTTCGATTCTGTATATAAATCAATGCTTAATTCTGATATATTTGAACCATTTATCTTATTTACATCAAATAAAAATAAATTATTTAAATATAATGAATTATTTTTTAATGAATATATTAATGATTTTAATATATTGAAGTCTAATGGTTATAATGTAGAACTTGGTATAGATTCAAATACATCACAAATAATACCGTTTGAAATGTTTGAAATAGATATACTATTTTATAGCTGCCAATATATAAATTATCATAATACAGAATTAACTAATATATTGATGAATATAAATTATTTAACATGCCATATTAATTATGGATTAATTACTTTAAATTTATATGATTATTACTATAATAATAAATATATTAATACAGCTTGGAAAATATTTGTACAAACTAAATTTGATTATTATGAATATATAGATTATTCTGTATATTATGGATTTAATTGCGTATTATCAGGAGATCCTAAATTAGATAAGTATTCTAATAATTTATCTGAATATAAGTTACCTCAAAAGATAGATAATGGTAAACCTATAGTTATATATGCTCCTCATCATTCTGTAAGATCTGAATTTACTTTAGCTAATTTATCTACTTTTCATCTATATTATAATTATTTTTTAAATTTAGTTAAATTAAATCCGAATATTAATTTTGTTTTTAAGCCTCATCCAAGCATTTTAGAAAGCCTAATTAAATCAAAGTTAATGGATAAAGAAGAATATAAAAATTATTATGATGAATGGAATAGCTTGGATAATGGTTTATGTGTAACAGATGGAGATTATATAAACCTTTTTAGAAAAAGTTCATTACTAATTACTGATTGTGCTTCTTTTATAGGAGAATATTTACATTCAGGAAATCCAGTTATATATTTAGTAAATCCTGAAAGAGATCAGAATACATATTTTGAAAGTTTCTCAAATATGGGAAATAAAATATTGAAAACATATTATTTAGCTCATAATGAAGAAGAAATACAAATGCATTTTGATAATATAATGAAAAATAATGTAGATTATAACAAAGAAGAAAGAAAAAAATTATCAGAAGAAATATTCTTTAATATAGGATCTGCTGGTAAATATATAACAAATTATTTAGAAAAAATATTAACTAATTAATTGGATATAAAATGAATTTTAATGATAAAGAATATTGGCATAAGTATTATAAAAAAAATTATTCCCCTTATAAAGAATCTGATTTTGCTAAATTCGTTTTGCAGTTTTTAGAAAAAGAAAAATATCTTTTAGAACTTGGATGCGGAAATGGTAGAGATTCAATATTTTTCTCAAAGAATCTTATTAATGTATTAGCGGTGGATCAGGTAAGTGATGAAATAAATTTTCTTAACAGTAATTTTAGTAATGAAAGAATAAAATTTATATGTGATGATTTTACAAACTTAGAAGTATTAGATAATTTTGATTATATATATAGCAGATTTACGATACATTCTATAACAGAATCAGAAGAAGATAGAGTATTAAAATGGGTATTTAAACATTTATATAAAAATGGTTTATTTTTTATAGAATCTAGGAGTATTAATGACATTATGTATAATAATGGCACAAAACTTAGTATTAATGAAAATTTTACAGATCATTATAGAAGATATATGAATAAAGATAAATTTATTTCAAAATTAGAGTATATTGGATTTAAAATTCGTTATAGTATAGAAGATAAAGGTTTAGCAGTATCTGAAAAAGAAGATCCATCTATTGTTCGTATCATAGCAGAAAAATAATAAATTTGAATTATTTTTTATAATATGGTATAATTTATTGTATGAATACAAGATATAATTCATATTTAACTTCAATCTTTAGAAGTTCAGTTCAGTTCAGTTCAGTTCAGTTCAGTTCAGTTCAGTTCAGTTCAGTTCAGTTCAGTGATTCTGTTCTAGGTATATTAACTTTTATTATATTGCTTATAACCTTTATAAGTTTTTTGTTAGGAGAATATTATGGATAAAAAAGTAATAGATGATATAGTATATTATATTCCATTTAAGAAATTAAGAAATGCTGTTAGAGAATATTTAACAGCTTTAGCTTTTAAGATAGAAGAAAAACATCAAAATTTTTTAATTACAGAAGAGAGTACTCATCCTGTTTATTTATTAAGGAAGCAGGCATCTTTAGATACACTTGAATATATATCTAAAAATGCTAGTGATGCTGTATTATTTTATGATAGATATCAATTATTAGAATATATAATGAATACCTATTTTAAAGATAAGCAGGAAAAATATGATAACAAGATATTTTTAGAATTTGGAGTATTTTCTGGGGATACTATCAATTTCTGTTCATATTTAGTTAATAATGCTAATTTTTATGGATTCGATTCATTCGAAGGGCTTCCTGATGATTGGAATGGTTATATTTACGAAAAAAATGCTTTTGATTTAAAAGGAATATTACCAAAAGTAAATCAAAATGTATCTTTAATTAAAGGTTATTTTGACAAGACACTTCCTATATTTTTTCAAGAACATAAAGAAGATATAGCATTTGTGCATGTTGATTGTGATTTATATTCATCTACCAAAGTTATTTTTGAAAATATATATGATAGAATAAACGAAGATACAATAATAGTATTTGATGAATATTATAATTATCCTAATTGGATAAATCATGAGTTTAAAGCTTTTCAAGAGTTTTGTGCACAGTATAAAGTAAGTTATAAATATTTATGTTTATCTGATCAGCAGGTAGCTGTTAAATTAAATAATAAGCCTATATATTAATACTTATATTTTTAATTATTTCTTCAACCTATTGATTATTTTATAAAATATGATATATATATTAGAATATAAATATACTAATATTTTTAATGACAAAATATGAATAATGAAATTGATAATATATTATTAAGATTAAATGAGTCTTTAAATAATGAAAATAACATACTAATATCTGTAATATTGCCTGTATATAATACTGAAAAATATTTAAATAGATGCTTAGATAGTATTTTTATTCAAAACTATAGTAATTTAGAAGTAATTATAGTTAATGATTGTTCTCCAAATACAGATGACTGCAGAAATATTATAAAGTCATATATAGATAAAAAATATAATATTACATATATAGAAAATAAAGAAAATTTAGGGAGTGCCTGGAGCAGATTAAACGGACTTAGTTATGCACGCGGAAAATACATACATTTTATAGATAGTGATGATTGGCTTCAAAAAGATTCTTATAAAATTATAGAGAAATATATCAAAAAAAATTATGATGTATTATATTTCAGCGGTGAGTATGCAAGCGATGAAAAAACTTGGGAATTTGATTTTCATATACCTGGAGATTACAGCAGATATGGTAAAAGAGCGGCTTTCGATGATATGTTTTTTAATGATTCACAGCGAAGAACATTATGGTGCAGGGTATTTAAACGTTCTTTAGCAGTTAAAGGCGCATGTAATATGCCTGCTGAAAAAATCTCAGTTGCTGATGATTGGATATTAAACTTATTTATCTTATTTTTCAGTAGAAATTACAGAAGTATATCTGATAAACTTTATTATTATTATCAGGATAATCCAAATGCTGTTACATCCATAGTAGAAAATAAAAAAAATAATCGTATATCATTCAATAAACTAAATAATAATTTAAGGCAATTATATATTTCATATAATAGTATTGTTAATTTTTTAAAAAAACATAATGTATGGAATATATATAGATATTCTTGGGTATTATATATAATAAGAGATTTAAAATATTCTTTTATAGAACCTTTTAATAATTTTGATAAATATTTTTATAATTTATTAATGAAAGATAAAGAAGCTTATATAAAAGAAAGCATAGAATATTTTGATTCTAATTTGTCTAATTTGAATATACTTAATTTTATTTATAATAATTTATTGGATTCGAGCGGTGTATGGGAAAAGAATATGTTTAAATATTCTATTATCTCATATACTTATAAAATATTTAAAGCTTTAACAAGAATAAGAAATTATCCTAATGCTTTATTTAGTATTAATATTACTAAAACAAAAGAACATAGAAGAATGTATATAAAGTTGTTATTTTTTAAGCTAACAATTAAATTAAAATCTAAGGAGAGTTAAAATGAATTTTGATTATATGGTTGCGGGAGCTGGAATTTCAGGTGCTGTTATGGCTAATCTAATAGCAGCTAAATTAAATAAATCAGTATTAGTAATAGATAGAAAAGAGCATATAGCTGGAAATTGTTATGATTATAAAGATGAAAACAATATAACTGTACATAAATATGGAGCTCATTTATTTCATACTAATAATAAAGAAGTTTGGGATTATTTATCTCAATTTACTAAATGGCATTATTTTTATAATAAAGTTCATGTGGTTATTGAAGGAAATAAAGTATCATTGCCTTTTACTTTAAAAACATTAAGAGAATTATTTTCTGAGAATATGGCTAATAGAATAGAAGATAAACTTATAAATACATACGGATATGGAAAAAAGGTTCCTATATTAGAGTTTCAAAATAGTAATGATAAAGATTTAAAGTTTATTAGTGAATATGTTTATGAAAATATATTTAAAAATTATACTGTAAAACAGTGGGGACTTAAACCTGAAGATATAGATGCTTCTGTTACAGCGAGAGTTCCGATATATATTTCAAATGATGTGAGATATTTTCAAGATAAATATCAATCTATTCCTTTAAATGGATATACTAATTTAATAGGAAATATCTTAGATCACAAAAATATTGTTGTTAAATTAAACACAGATTATAAAGAATTTAAAAGAAATAAATTTAAATATTTATTTTATACTGGGGCTATAGATGAATTTTTTGATTACAAATTTGGCGAGCTTCCATATAGAAGTCTTCAATTTGATATTAGAACTATAGATAAAGAATATTATCAAAATACAGCAGTAACAAACTACCCAAATGATTATGATTTTACTCGTATTATAGAACATAAATATTTTTTAGATGAAAAAAGCAATAAAACAACTATTTCAATAGAGTATCCTGAGGCATTTGAATTAGGTAAAAATGAAAGGTATTATCCTATATCTAATGACAATAATAACAACTTATATAATCAATATTTAGAAGAAGCAAAAAAAATAGATAATTTATATTTACTCGGCAGACTTGGAGATTATAAATATTATAATATGGATAATGCTGTAGAGAATGCTTTTAAGTTATTTAAAAAAGTATTTAATTAATTTTTGGAGTTAATATGAATAAGTTTTTAAAAATATATGCTGTTATAGCTGCAATATTAGTATTTATTATATTTATATTATTTATAGCTGGAAATTTTAACAGGAAAGCTTATTTATCAGAGTTTAAATTTGATGATATTCATATTACTAAAACTTTAGAGCTTAATAATTTAAATGCAGATGAAATAAAAAAAATATTTATAAATACAAATGATAATATCATAGATAATAATGCCTTAACTAATTATATTTTCACTAATGAAGCAATTACAAATTATTATTACGGATTTAGAGTAAAATATTACAGCAAAATATTTAGAAATAGCGATATTTATGGGGTATATCCTAATATTACTAAAATATTAGAAGATAATAGTTATATTAGAGAAATAAAAATGGATGATGATGGAAGTCCTTTTGGAAATCTTATTTCAGAAAAAAAGATAAATGATGAAAAAATAGATAATATATATTATAAAGTAAAATTAAAATTTAAATTTATTATTACAATTTTTGCTGTGCTTTTGGCAGTATTATTAGTTTATTATTTATCATATTATTTAATAATTAATAGATTAAAGATTATATATTTTTTTAATAATTTGAAATCATTAATATTTAAATATAAATTTATGATTATAAGAATATATTCTTTATTTATAATATTATTCATTGTAATTACATCAATATTGCTGATTATTAGCAAATTTGAAAAAAAAGTTTCACTATCTAATTTTGAATTGATAACAGAAAGTCCTGTTGGATATGTATATAAAGCAAATTTTCCAAAAACTAGTGTTTTTCAATATTCTGAAGAACCTTTAAGGATTAAGAATAAACCATATTATATAAAAAATTATGGTTATTCTATAGAAATTACTAATAAACCTGAAGGGTATGATAATTCTAATGAGGCTACAAATTGGAATAATAAAGATGGTTCATTTACAGTTGTAAACTCTGCTGGATGGAATAGCTACCCATATATTATTTATTTATCAAAAGGGGAACATTATAGAGTAAGTATTGAAGCTAAAAAGATTAGTGGACAAGGAGGTGATATTAAATATTATTTAGATGATAGGAATATGAATGTGACTATTCCAGATAGCAGAAGTATATCAACTAATGATTATAGTTTATATATAAGCGATAAATACATATATAATACTTATGTTGGGCAGTATCCTAATTTGACATTTTATTTTCCTTATGGAGAAATAAATATAAAATATATAAAATTAGAACAAATTACAGATAATTTATTTATAAAAGAAAATAGTTTTACTATATTTACTTCGAGTGTAAAATTAGATAATAATGAAAGTTTTGAAGTATATTGTACTAATACTTTTAATATAAAAGAAGCATTAAAAGTATTTTTATTTATGATAATTATCTATTTATTATTATTTATTTTATTATTTGATTTTTTGAGTAAATTAAAAAATATTTTTTTAGAAAAAAAGAAATTGATTTTTAAAGTTTATGCTATAATTTTGATTTCATTTTCAATATTGGTAATACTTTTTTATTTCATTGGTAAAATAGATAGAGAAGCTGAATTAACAAACTTTGAAATTGTGTATGATACGCCTGCGGGATATGTATATAAGGCTAAAGTTGAATCTAAAAGTCTTTTGAAACCTAATTTTTTATATAGATATTCTGATGCACCATTAAAGATAGAAAATAAACCTGATTATATAAAAAATTATGGTTATGCTTTAGAAATTAATAGAATTCCTAATTGGTATGATAAAAATGATTTAAATATTAATTTTAGTAACAACAGCAATGGTTTTACAGTACATAATACAGCTTTATGGAATCATTTATGGTCTGCTTATAATAATACTATAGAAGTATCGATAGGTGAAAAATATAGATTAACTTCTGAAATTAGAGGATATATTGGTAATATAGAAGATAGAAAAGCTCCATTTATAAATATTGATAATTATAATAATAATATATATTTGCTTCCTACAAATGATAATATAGTTACTTATAAAGAAAGTATTGCTAGTAATCAATATTTACCTTATTCAAATCAGATAACAATATATGATTTGCCATATAAAAATAATGATTTGCTAGCAGTTATTTTTCCAAATACAGATTCAGAGTTGTATGTAAAGTATATAAAAATAGAACAGGTAGGCGATTTATATATAAAAGATAATAATCACATAGTCTTTACAGCTGACAGAAAAATAAACGATATTAATACTATAAATATAAAATATAATCTTAGTATAAATATATATATATTAACTATGTTGTTTATATTAATTATTCCTCTTATTGCAATTACTATCAGAAAAATAACTATAAGTAACAGAGTGTTTGCATTATTGTCATTTATTCTTGTGCTTTCTCTTGCTATTTTTCATTATTGGCTTTGCTACCCTGGAATATTTATTAACTGGGATATGTGGGGAGTTATGGGCCATGCTGCAAATAATACATATAATAATGCCAGTCCTGTACTTTTTATATTTACATTAAATTTAATGTATAAATTATTTGGGTATAATACTCACTATTTATTTAGCATAAATATATTTTTGTTTTATAGCGGCCTTTTCTTCATAATATTAGCATCATATTTGAAAACCAAGAATAAAGCTTCTATATTATTGATTTTTATTGCTTTTATACCAAATTTATTCTTTTTAATAATTAATCATATGAAAGATTTTGTTGCTTCATCATATATATGGCTATCATATTCTTTAATTCTTTTTATATCTGCTGTAAAACTTAGAAGTAAAATATTAAATATTATCATTACATTCTTTTCAATTTTCTTTTTAATTATAGGAATGCTTTCAAGACATAATTTTATAGTGCTTATTTATCCTATGTTTATATTATATACATATTTTATATTAGACAAATTTAATCTAAAAAATAAATTAAAATATTTTATAACTTTTATATCCATAATGTTTTTATTTGCTGTCATGCTCATTTTTATATATTCAAATTTCCCAAAAATCTTTATTAAAAATTATGAAGGAATTTCTCCATATGCAATTAAACTTTTGCAAATATCAGCTTGCGCTATACCTAATAATGATGATTCTATTATACCTAAAGAATGGTATAAAGAAGGTAAAACTTTTGATGATTTAAAAAAACATTATAATTTAGAACCTTTAAATTCAGATATTTTTGTTTTTTATCATCAAAATTCTAATCCTTTTGATGTTTCAAGATTAGAAAATCTAAATAAAATATGGATTAAATATATTTTAAAATACCCTAATTCTTATTCAAAATATTTATATAATTTTGCTTTATCATTATATGAATGCCCTAATTATGATAAGGTGGGGGTTTATTATAATGATTATCATTTATTTAAACACTTTGAAAATATACAATATTTTAAAGATAGTAAAACAGGCATAGAATTTACAGAAACTAGAGCTAAAATATATAGTAATTTATATAGAAGACTTTATGAGCCATCTAATTTATTTTTTATTATAATATCATTTTGTTTATTCATAATATCAGGATTTACATGGTTATTAAAATCTAATTTAAGAAATAGAATTCTTTTATTCGTGATTTCATCTTCACTTTCTGCTATATGTATTAATTTTGTAGTTGTATTGTATTCTCCTGTTGCATTATTTAGATATATATATCCTGTAGTTCCTGTTACAATTATATCTTTAATATCATTTATTATATTTATATTTGATGCAATCAATAACTATAAAAGAAATAAGTATAATAAATTGTAATTATTTATTTGACAAAAATAAACTTTTTTGTACAATATAAAAATATAGATAATTTTTATGAGAGGATAATTAATGAAAGTATTATATATAAATCCGCCGTATGGTGATGATTTTGTGAGATCAGCAAGATGGGCAGCTAAATCAAGAGGAAGGGTTCAACGTCATCCTGAACAAGCTTTAATACATATAGCTGTTTTGGAAAATGCAGGTCATGAATGTAAATTTGCAGATGCTGCAGCTATGAACATGAAAGAAGAAGAAGTAAAAAAAATTATTACAGATTTTAAACCAGATATTACTATAGTACATACTACTACGCCTAGTATTTATAATGATATAGGTTATGCTAAACTTGCTAAAGAAATATCAAATTGTAAAACTGTATTAGTAGGGGCTCATGCTTCTGCTGAACCAAAGGATACATTATTAAAGTCTAATGGAAATGTGGATTTTGTAGTAATTGGAGAGCCTGATTATACTTTAAGAGATATTTGTGCCAATATGGACAGAGAATCTATACTTGGAATAGCTTATTTAAAAGATGGAGAATTTGTTGAGAATCCTAAAAGACCTCCGTTAGATGTTAACGAATTGCCTTTTCCTTCTTGGAAACATATAGATCCAAAATATTACCATGATGCAGGCAAATTATATCCATTTTTAACTTTATATACGGGAAGGGGATGCTTTGCTTTATGTACTTTTTGTAGAGAACCTGCTGTTATGGATGGAAGAAGACTAAGAATAAGAGATGCTAAAAAAGTAGTAGATGAGATGGAATATGATTTGTCTTTATATCCTGATTTAAGGGAAATAATGTTTGAAACAGATACATTTACAGCTTTACCTAAGCATGTTAATGAAGTTTGTGAGGAAATTATTAAAAGAGGTCTTCATAAAAAGATAAGGTGGAGTTGTAATGTTAGAACGGATATAGATACTTCAGTTCTTCCTATAATGAAAAAAGCAGGATGCCGAATGCTTATGGTTGGTTTTGAATTTGGTACAAATGAGCAGTTAGAAGCAGTAAAGAAAGGAACTACTATAGAAAAAGCTAGAGATTTTGTTAAAAAAGCTAAAAAATTAGGCTTTACTATTCATGGTTGTTTTATGATAGGTGCTCCTAATGAAACTCCTAAATCAGCTCAGGCTACTATAGATTTTGCTAAAAGTTTACCTCTAGATACAATACAGGTATCTGGTATTGCTGTTTATCCTGGTACAGAATTATACAGATGGGCTAAAGAAAATAATTATATAAGAGCCAAAGATTGGACAGATTGGGTTGATGAAAATAAGGAGCAGGTTACATTACTTTCTTATCCTCAAATGTCTAAAGAAGAAATTGATTATTATATAGATAAGGGATTAAAAGAATTCTATATGAGACCTTCTCAAATGTTTAGAATGTTTTTTAATATAAGAAGTTTTGATGATGTAATAAGAAAATTTTACGGATTAAAAAGTTTCTTAGATTATTTTTCAAAAAATAAAAGGGAAACAGTTAAATGATAACTGTTGGAATAACCACATTTAATGTGGAAAAATATTTACCTCAATTTTTAGATAGCTTGTTTTTACAAAGCTATCAAGATTTTGAGGTTATTATTGTGGATGATTGTTCTACAGATAATACTTTATCAATATTGGAAGAATATAAAAATAAATATTCAAATAAAAAAATAGAAATCATTTCTATGGATAAGAATTCAGGAGCACCCGCTCATACTAGAAATAAGATATTAGACTGCGGAAAAGTTAATGGTGATTATCTTATATTTCTAGATGGAGATGATTATTTGGAAAAAGATTTTTTACAAAAGCTTTATTATAATATAGTTAAAAATAATTCTGATATAGCTATTTGCGGTTTTGATAGATTTGATGATGAAACTAATAAAATTTATTCTAAAGAAATGATT
The DNA here is from genome assembly GCA_934725655.1 of uncultured Brachyspira sp. Taxonomy (GTDB): domain Bacteria; phylum Spirochaetota; class Brachyspiria; order Brachyspirales; family Brachyspiraceae; genus Brachyspira. The sequence continues at coordinate 3,897 of CAKVCJ010000009.1, read as the reverse complement.
AATTTAAACTATAACTATTTAATTAAGAAAGATTTTGATGATAGATTATGTTTTATTAATGCTTCTTTATGGAATAAACTCATTAAATATAATTGTATAAAAAATATTAGATTTAAAGATGTAAGAGGACCTGAAGATTCATTGTTTACTATAGAATTATATCAATATATTAATAGTATATCTTTTGTTAATGAAATATTAATTCATTATAGAGTAAGGTATAATTCAGTTGTAAATGCTTCTTTAGAAACCGTGCATAAATATTCCAATTATTTATTAGAGATAAAAAAAATATATGAATCTACTAATAGTCTTAACGTATTAGTTTTATACTCTTTTATACACCTAGGTTTGTCCCTTACATTTAGATTATATAATAATAAGAATGTAGATATAGACAAGCACTTATTATGGACGAGAGATTATTTTGATGCTAATTTTGAAAATTGGAGAAAACTAAAATATCTTAATTTATTTTATGCTTTTTCTAAGCATGGTATAAAAGGTTTAGGATTATGGGGTTGTAGGTTATTATATAAATTAGGCATTTTTAAAGTATTTTTGATTGTTTATTCTACAATGATTGATAAATTAAAAATAGATATAAAATGGTAATAAGGAGTAAGAATTATATGTCAGATAAATATGATAAAAAATTTTATGAAAATATTTATACTAAAAAAAAAGATACAGAAAATTATATAGGTTTTAATGATTATTATAAATATGGTGTTGGAAGAAGATGGGTGAGAAGTTTAATAACAAAGGTTTTTAGAAAAATAGATAAAAATTCAATTAATAAAATTATAGATATAGGATGTGGAGAGGGTACACATACTGCTTTTTTAGCTCATATATTTGTAAATTCTGAAGTAATTGGAGTAGATTTATCAGATGAAGCTATAAAATGGGCTAATATGCAATATAATAATATAAATAATTTAACATTTTTACAAACAGATTTTGTTAACAATACTATAAATAGTAATGGGGGGGGGTACGATTTGGTATCTTCTTTTGATGTTTTGGAACATATTGAAGATTGGCAGTCTTTTTTAAAAGATATGTTATCACTTTCAAATAAATATATATTATTAACTTTTCCTACGGGAAAAATGCCTGAATACGAAAAAATGTATGGACACCTTAGAAATTTTAAAAGAGGAGAAGTTGAAGCATTTTTAATGGAAAATAATTTTAAAAAAGTAAAAACATTTTATGCTGGTTTTCCTTTTTATTCACCTTTGGGTAGATGGTATTTGGGACTTGGAAATAATTTTAATAATTATGAAGAGAATAATGGTTCTAACATTAATGGAGCATTTACAATAAAACAAAAAATATTCCATTCTTTATTATTTATTTTATTTAGATATTTTTGTTTTCAAAATATAGGTGATAGATTTTTAGGACTATTTGAGAAAATTGACATTACTGTAAACAGTAATGGGGGGGGGGGTAAATTATAGTATCCTATTCATTATAAATTTAGATTGTAATAATATTTTAAAAGCATTCATATACGTAAATATGTATATGAATGCTTTTTTATTTTTAAATTATTAAGGAGATGTATTATGAATAAACAAAATGAAGAGTTTTATGAATATTTTTATAACAGAGATTCGGATTCATCTGTAAATAGTGGTGTTGCAAGATGGGAATTTTATTTATTAAAATCAATTATAAAATATGCAGATAAAAATGCTATAAAAAATATTTTAGAAGTAGGATGTGGGCAGGGTAACAAAACAGCAATACTTGGAAAATATTTCAATGAAGCTAAAATTAAAGCTATAGATCCATCATATCCTGGAATTAGAAATGCTAAAAGTAATTATTCAGAAATTACAAATATAGAATTTATGAAATATGATATAGAACAATATAAAAATAATTCAGATATAAAATTTGATATTGTAGCTGGTTTAGAAATTTTAGAACATGTTGATGACTGGCAAGATTTATTAAATAAAATGTTAGAATTTTCTAATAAATATATTTTATTATCATTTCCAACAGGTGTAATGAGAAAATATGAAGTACATGTAGGGCATTTAAGAAATTTTAAAAGAGGTGAAGTTGAAGAATTTCTTGCTAATAAGGGGTTTAAGGTTGTGAAAACTTTTTATTCTGGTTTCCCATTTTATAGCCCATTGGCTAGAAATTATGTCAATAAAAACTATAATAAAGTTTTAAAAAGTATGGATAAAAAATTTACAAAATTTGATTATTTTTTTAATACTTTAGTTTATATATCATTTAGATATTTTTCTTTTCATAGTATTGGTGACCATTTTACAGGTTTATTTGAAAAAGTAGATATTAATAAAAACAATAATATAATATAATATAATATAATATAATATGGTTGATATTTTTTTATTTATAGTGTAAAATATAAAAATGGAAAATAAAAATAAAGAATTTTATGAAAGTTTTTATGATAGGATATCCGATTCTCCCACAAAAAGCGGTAATGCAAAATGGGAATATTATTTATTAAGATGTATATTAAAATATTTAGATAAAAATAATATTTCTAATTTATTGGATGTTGGTTGCGGACAAGGAAACAAAACACTATATTTATCCGATTACTTAGGTAATATAAAAGCTATAGGTCTTGACTCTTCACATACTGGAATAAATTTAGCCAAACAAGTTTATTCAAATAAAAAAAATTTAGAATTTATAGAAATGAATTTAGATGATTTTTCTTCTAAATCAGAAATTAAATATGATATAGTATCAGCTTTAGAAGTTCTTGAACATATAGAGGATTGGCAGACTTTATTATCTAAAATGACAAATATATGTAATAGATATATTCTACTTACTTTTCCAACAGGAAGAATGAGAGATTATGAAAAGAATATAGGGCATTTAAGAAATTTTAAAAGAGGTGAAGTAGAAGAATTCCTTTTTAATAAGGGATTCAAAGCTATAAAAACTTTTTATTCTGGTTTTCCTCTATATACTCCATTAGCTAGGGATTATATAGATAAACATTATGATTCTTTTATGAATAGTATAGATACAAAATTTACTAAATCTCAAGAATTATTTCATCATATAGTTTATTTATCATTTAGATTTTTTTGCTTTAAAAATATTGGCGATAAATTTACAGGATTATTCGAAAAAGTAAATATTACTGTAAATAGTAATGGGGGGGGGGTAATTATAGTATCCTATTCATTATAAATTTAGATTACAATAATATTTTAAAAGCATTCATATATTTAAAAATATGTGAATGCTTTTTTATTTTAAATATTATCTTCCAAAATAATCAAAAAGTAAAATTATTTAATAATAAAAATGGGAGGATAATATGAATAATTATAAAATATATAATGAAAGATATAAAACTCATAATGACAGTTATGAATATAGTGCAGGTATAAAATGGTCATTATCTTTAATAAGAGATACATTTAAACATATTGATAAAAGTGATATTACAAATATATTAGATATAGGCTGCGGAGAAGGAAATAAAACATATTTATTAGCAAAATATTTTAATAATGCCAAAGTATCTGGTATAGATTTTACAGAAGAGGGAATTAAATTAGCAAATGAGATTTATTTTAATATAGAAAATATTTCTTTTGAGAAAGGAGATGTATTTAATATAAATGAAAAAGAAACAGGTTATGATATAGTTAGCTGTTTTGAAGTATTAGAACATGTTGAAGATTGGCAAACTTTATTAAAAAAAATTGCTGATATATCTAATAGATATATTTTAATTTCAGTTCCTACAGGTAGAATGAGAGAATATGAAGTTCAAGTAGGACATTTACGAAATTTCAAAAAGGGAGAAATAGAAGATTTCCTTAAATCAAATGGGTTTGATGTTATCAAAGTTTTCTATGCAGGATTTCCGTT
>CAKVCJ010000008.1 GCA_934725655.1 uncultured Brachyspira sp. | reverse complement strand
TTGTTGGAGTTACTGGAATATTAAACACTAAAGGCGTACAAAAACTAAAAATTAGCGATTGGTCTGCAGGTGAAAACCCTTATATTGACATTGTAAAAGCTATTAATATGATTAGAGAAAAAGGAATAGTTGGAAGAATTATATTAGCTTTGAGTCAGGGATTATTTTTTGACTTACAGAGAATACAGCAAGGCACTGGCATGACTGAAGCTCAGAGAATAACTAATATGATTCATAATCTATATAATATACCTACAATAAAAGGCAAGAAAGCTGCTATTATATGTGTAGAGCCTCAATATATAGATTTGGCTATAGGTGTTGATATGTCTACTGCTTATTTAGAGCAAAAAGACCTTAATCATACTTTCAGAATAATGGAAACTGTTTTGCCTAGAATAAAAGAACCTGAGGCTATTGTTGTATTAGAATAATACCGCAATAATTTTTAATATAAAAAAGCAAAAGTAAGTAATAGCGCTTATTTTTGCTTTTTTTATTATAGTTATATAAAAAAAATAGTTAAATAAAAAATAAAATCTAACGGAATAATTTATGCGTTACGAAAAAATAGCAGAATATATAAATACATTAGCCGATTTTTACGGTAAAAGAGATATTAGTTTTTTAAATAAAGAAGAGTTAAAAAATAAATACAATATAAATCAAGCAGATATTATGGTATTATTTGGAGGGAGTATAATTGCAGGAGGAGATATATTTGCTCAAGCCATAAAAGAAAAAATTGCTAAAAAATATATAATAGTAGGAGGATACGGACATACAACAGATACTTTAATAAATAATATAAAAGAAATAATACCGAATATAAATTATAAAACCGAAGCAGAAATATTTAATGAATATATAAAAAATAAATACAATGCACAAGCAGATTTTCTGGAAATACATTCCACAAATTGCGGAAACAATATCACAAACCTATTAGATATAATAAAAAAAGAAAAATTAGATTTTAATAATATAATCTTAATTCAAGATTCTACTATGCAATTAAGAATGTGGGCTGTTATAAAGAAGTATATAGATGAAAATATAGAAGTTATTAACTATGCATCATATAAAGTAAAAGTGATAAACAAAGATTCAAAATTAATTTATAACAATTACCCTCTTGGAATGTGGAATATAGACAGATATATTAATCTTCTTATGGGAGAGATACCAAGATTAACGGACAATAAAGAAGGTTACGGACCAAAAGGTAAAGATTTTTTGATTCATATAGATATACCAGAAGAAGCAGAAAAAGCATTTTTAGAATTAAAAAAATATTATCTTAATATGGTGAGAGAAGCCAAAAAAAACTAAAATAGTTACTAATAACTATATCATTTTTTAAAAAAATAAATATATTTTATACTTAGGAAAGTATATTGAAATTGGAGCTAACAATGAAAAGAGCATACATTAAAAACATAGCCTATTATGTACCAGAAAGAATATTGGATAACAAATATTTTGAAAGCATATTAGACACCAATAACGAATGGATAGTAACTCGTACAGGCATAGAAACAAGACATATGGCAAGAGCTGATGAAACTATTTTTGAAATGGGGATTAATGCTGTTAAAAACTTAGAGAAAAAAGGAATAGACTTAAAAGAAGTTGATGCTATTTTAGTACCCACTGTAACAAAAGATTATATATTTCCCTCTATGGCAGGACAATTACAAAAAGCATTAGGGCTTAATCATTGTTTTGCTTTAGATTTATCTGCTGCTTGCTCTGGATATATATATGCATTAAACACTGCTACTTCATTAATAGAAAGCGGACAATGTAAAAATGTACTTATAGTTTGCAGTGAAAAACTTACTAAAGATGTTAACTGGAAAGATAGAGGCACGGCAATTCTTTTTGGAGATGCTGCTACTGCTTCATTAATAACAACAAGAGAGGACGGCAAAGGAATAATAGGCATGCATATGCAAAGCGAGCCTGATATGAGCATAGTGCTTAACGGCGGAAGTGTTTGTCCTATAAGGGCTGATGATATAGAAGCTCCTGAGTTTAAAATACATATGGACGGTTCTGAAACTTTTAAGAGAGCTGTTACTGAGTTTTCTAATAGTATAGATAAAGTTTTAGAATCTACTGGAAAGAAATTAAGCGATGTTAAATATTTTGTACCGCATCAGGCTAATTTGAGAATTATGCAGGCTGTTGCTAAAAGAATAGGACTTCCTATGGAAAAGGTAAGTGTAGTATTAAATAAATTCGGAAACTGTTCTTCAACAAGTATAGGCTTAGCTCTAACTGATGCTTTGGATAATAATAAAATCAATGACGGCGATTTAGTTCTTCTTACAGGATTCGGAGGCGGTTTTACTTGGGGGTCTACTTTAATGATTTGGTAATAAAACCTTTTCAAAAATATATTACGAAGGATAGCTTTTTTTAATGGCTATCCTTTTCTGTTAATAAATACATAATATATTACTATCTAAAACTAATTATTTAATAATTTTTTTATACAATACTTAATTATTATGCTGTATTTAAAATATAGTATTACAAATATAGTTCTTTTTATGAAAAAATTTAATATATTTTTTTATTCATTTAGTTTTTTTATTATTAATGCAATGATAAGTAAATATGATACTATATCGGGGTTTATAATAATATATAAAAAAATACTTAGAATAAGCTATATTGTTTAATAAATATGATATATGTATTTCTTAAAATACTGTAAATATGTTTTAAAAATATGCTAATATTAAAGATTTTATGATGCTTATGACTTTATTATATATTTAAGTTTTATTGCTTTTTTATATATTCAAGAGTTTTTAAGAATAATTTAGTTTATTAAAGAAACACAATCTATTTCATATACCGGGGTATAGTATATATAACATATATTAATGAAGAAACTCGATATAATTTATTTGTACGTATATTTTTTGGATGTAAAATATTGAATTAAAAATATTTTTATATTATACTAAAAAAATATTAGCCGCAGAGGGAATATTTTATGTTAGATATAAACAATTTGATTATTGTCACAAATAATATTAAAGTATCAAACAAATATTCAGACTATAATGTTCAATATATAGACAGCGAATCGATGTATGAAGTATTAATAGCGGTTAGAGATTTAATACACAGAGGCTATAAGCTATTAACACATCCTATGAGCGGCAGTCTCAAACAAAATCAAACTCCATACAAATCTATATTATTAATAAAAAAAGATGAAGTTATGTCTTTTGAAGATTTAGAATTAATAGAGAGTTCTATAGAAAATTATAATAAATTCATAAAGAATAGGAAATTAACAGATTGGCCTGAAAATATAAAAAAAGATTTTCAAACTATAGATTTATCTTTAATAGAATCCTGTTTTTCTAAAAATTTGCCTTTAAATTAAACACATATTTACATAAATCATAGTATTTTTTTAAATAAAAATAATCATTAGGTACAATTATATAAACACATGTAAAAAAAATTATGAAGTTATAATATAATTTATACAATCCAATACTTTATTAATCAGAATATATAATAAATTGTAGTTATATAGTACAATTTATAGCAAAAAAATAATTAATATAGATATATATTTCATATATTTTTTAAAAAAAATAGATGTTTACTTTACAAACGAATAAAAATTTATATAATATAATTTATAATATTGCTTAATTGCATAATGTAATAGTTGTTTTTAAGTAAAAACAAAAAAATATAAGGAGACATAACATGCCTGTAAATTTGAAAGGAAGAAATTTTTTAACATTAAAACATTTTACTCCTGATGAAATTGATTATTTATTAAATTTAGCTGCAGATTTGAAAGCTAAAAAAAGAGCAGGAATAAAAGGAAATCTTTTAGAGGGAAAAAATATCGTTCTTTTGTTTGAAAAGACATCAACAAGGACAAGGTGTGCTTTTGAAGTAGCAACTATGGACGAAGGCGGCTGTGTTACATTCTTAGGTTCTAGCGATAGCCAGATGGGTAAGAAAGAATCTATAGAAGACACAGCCAAAGTTTTAGGCAGATTCTATGATGGTATAGAGTTTAGAGGATTTAAACAAGAGACAGTAGAAATTTTAGCTAATAATGCTGGCGTTCCAGTATGGAATGGTTTAACAGACCTTTATCACCCAACACAAATACTTGCAGACTTCTTAACAGTAAGAGAATATGTACCAAAACCATTCAATAAAGTGAAATTTGTATATGTTGGCGATGCTAGAAACAATATGGGTAACTCTTTAATGATAGGTGCTGCTAAGATGGGAATGGAATTCTGGAGTATCGCTCCTAAAGAATTATGGCCATCAGAAGATTTAGTAAAAGAGATGAAAGAAGTAGCAAAAGATACAGGTGCTTCAATTAATTTCAGCGATAATATAGATGATGTAAAAAATGCTGATGTAATTTACACAGATGTATGGGTATCTATGGGAGAAGAAGCACAATTTGAACAACGCATCAAATTGTTAAAACCTTATCAAGTAAATATGGATATGATAAAGAAAACAGGAAATCCTAATGTTATTTTCTTACATTGTTTGCCATCTTTCCACGATTTAAATACAACAACAGGTAAAGAAATACATGAAAAATTCGGTTTGAAAGAAATGGAAGTAACAGACGAAGTATTCAGAAGTAAATATTCAAGAGTATTTGATGAAGCAGAAAATAGAATGCATACTATAAAAGCAGTTATAGTAGCAACTATTGGTAAACTATAATTAAAAAAATAATAATTTACGGAGAAAGAAGAGATGGGAAAAATAGTAGTAGCATTAGGCGGTAACGCTTTAGGCAACAATCCAAAAGAACAGCTTGAAGCAGTTGCCCATACAGCTAAGCCTATAGTTGATTTAATACAAGAAGGCCATACAGTTGTTATAGCACATGGTAATGGTCCTCAAGTAGGTATGATAAATTTGGCATTTGACACTGCTTCAAAAGCAGCTTCTAATATACCAAATATGCCTTTTCCAGAATGCGGAGCTATGAGCCAGGGTTATATAGGTTATCATCTGCAGAATGCCATAAGTGAAGAATTGAGGCGCAGGAAGGTTAATAAGAATGTAGCTACAGTTATCACACAAGTTGTTGTTGATAAAAACGACAAAGCTTTCCAAAATCCTACCAAGCCGATCGGCTCATTTTATTCAAAAGAAGAAGCAGAAGAACAAGCTAAAAAAACAGGTGACGTATTTAAAGAAGATGCAGGAAGAGGTTACAGAAGAGTAGTAGCTTCACCTCTCCCAGTAGATGTTGTTGAAAAAGACACTGTAAAAACTTTAATGGACGCTGGTACAGTTGTAATTACTGTTGGCGGCGGCGGAATACCTGTTTATGCAGAGGGCGAAAAATTAATTGGTGTCCCAGCTGTTATAGACAAAGACTTCGCTTCAGCTAAGATAGCAGAGATATTAGATGCTGATTATTTGATTATATTAACAGCTGTAGAAAAAGTAGCTATCAATTTTGGCAAACCTAATGAAGAATGGTTAGCTAAAATGAGCATAGATGAAGCTAAAAAATATATAGACGAAGGACATTTTGCTCCTGGTTCTATGCTTCCTAAAGTAAAAGCTGCTATGATGTTTGCTGAATCTAAAGCAGGCCGCAAAGCTTTAATTACTTCTTTAGAAAAAGCTGCAGATGGTATAGCAGGCAAAACTGGAACAATAGTTATAAAATAATATATTTGTTCTATTATTTATTATGAAATAAATGGTTTAATTTAAAAAAACTATTTATATAAGAATTTATTAAAAAAGGAGAAACTATTATGAAGATAGTAAATTCATGGAATGATTTCGATCCTTTGAAACATGTTATAGTAGGCAGAGCAGACAACTGTTGTATTGCCCCTTCTGAACCTGCTTCAAAAGCTAAAGTACCTTTAAACAGCCCTATGCGCGGTATGACAGGTCCTAGGCCATTAGACACAGTAGAAAAAGCTAATGCACAACTAGACAACCTTTGTAAAATCTTAGAAAAACATGGCGTAAAAGTAGACAGACCTACTCCTCTTCAATGGAATCAGGCAGTAGTAACTCCTCACTTTATGACAGGCAGTATGTTTGGTTGTATGCCTCCTAGAGACGTATTACTTACTATAGGCAGCGATATAATTTCTGCTCCTATGTCTTTCAGGTCTAGATATTTTGAATATTTGGCTTATTCTCCAATATTGAGAAAATATTTTGATGATGACCCTGAGTTTAGATGGATAGCAGCTCCTCGTCCAGAATTAGGTGATGCAAGCTATGATATGCATTATTTTGACGGACATGTAACAGAAGAAATCTTGTTAGAAAGAACTGCTAGATTAGAAATGGTAACTACTGAACATGAGATTCTTTTCGATGCTGCTGATGTTATGAGAATCGGTAAAGACTTATTCTGTCAGCACGGTCTAACTACAAACAGAAAAGCTATGGAATGGTTAAGAAGACAATATCCAGACTTCAGAGTACACGCAGTAAACTTCCCTGGCGACCCTTATCCAATACACATAGATGCTACTTTTGTACCATTAAGACCAGGTTTAATCATCAATAACCCTACTAGAAAACTTCCTAAAGAACAAAGAAAAATCTTTGAAGCTAATGGTTGGGAAATCGTAGAAGCAGCTATGCCAGCACACAAAGATCCACCACCACTTTGTTATTCTAGTGTTTGGTTGTCTATGAACTGTTTAGTATTAGACCACAAAACAGTATTAGTAGAAGCTAGTGAAACAGCACAATTAGAGCAAATGGATAAATTAGGTATGAATGTAATACCAGTACCATTCCGTGATGCTTATCCATTCGGCGGCGGTTTACACTGTGCTACAGCTGACGTTTATCGTGAAGGAACATGTCAAGATTATTTCCCTAAAGCAGTTGATGATCCTACTCTAGTTACTTACAAGAAATGGGAAGTAAAAAAGTAATAAAATAAAATTAATTTTTTAACGGGAGGTTAAAAGCCTCCCTTTATTTTTCAAGGAGTATGAATATGACTGGTTCTTGGTTAATGGATTATTTCATTTATGGGTGCGTTGTTTTAGTAATCGTGCCTATAATAGCTTGTATATTGCGGGCTATAAATAAGAATAAAGGAGGTAACAAATAATGACAGCTAACTGGATTATCTTTATAGTATCTTCTTTGGCTCTTATAGGAGTTGGTTTTTGGTCTCAAATGAAAATCAAAAAAGGTCCTAGCGGATCATCTGAAGGTTTCTTATTGGGTGCTAAATCTATTGGTGCTTTTGTAGGTGCTGGTACTTTGATGGCTACTGGTTACAGCGGTTGGGGATTTATTGGTTCTCCTGGTACTGCTTATGCTTATGGTGCTATAGAAGTATTTGCTAACTTCTTCTTTGCTCCTGCTATAACTTTTGGTACTCTATTCTTTGCAGGTTTTATGAAAAGAAGAGCTGAAGAAAGCGGCGGTTTTACTGTTCCTGAATATGTCTCTACTACACATAGAGGTCCAGAAGGTCAAAAAAGAATTGTTCATGGATTAGGCGGTTTAGCTACTTTTGTTTTCCTTTCAGTTTATATAATAGGTCAAATTAGGGCTGTTGGTTTGGTTGCTTCTCAATGGCTTGGAATTCCGCAAGAAACTGCTTCTATTATATTAATGATAGTTATAATCATATTCACTGTACAAGGCGGTTTGCTTGCCGTTGCTGTTACAGATACTATAATGTGTATGGGTATGATAATCGCTTCTTTAATAGTTTACATTACTATAGTAAAAGATATACCGCTATTAGAGCTCATACAAAAAATTAATGAAACAAAACCAGCATTTACTAATCCTGAAACTTCAGTACCTTATGGGGAAGCTAAATATAGTGTATTCTTGGTATTTATTTACGCTTTCTTATTTACTACTACTCTTCCTTATATGTCAGTAAGGTTCTTGTCATTTAAAGATAATGTTAATATACCATTAATGTCTCTTATTATGGCTCCTATAGGAATAATATTAAGCCTTATACCTATAACAGGTCTTTATATGTTTTATAAACAACCTGGTTTAGCTAATCCAGATAGCGCTATGCCTGTGTTCTTAACTACATATTTGCCTCCTGCAATTGGCGGACTTATCATATTGTTTATATTGTTTGCTATGTTGTCTACAATAAGTTCAGTATTACAAGCATTAGCTTCAGCTCTTTCTCACGACTTAGTAGTTTCTATATCAGGTAACCCAGAAAAAAGCAGTCCATTAATCAATAGATTTGGTGTTATATTCACTGGTATATGGGGAGTAATTTTAACATATCTCGCTCCTCAAGGTATGCTTAACCAAATAGCTTATATAGGTACTGGCGGTTTGATAGCTATGTTTGTTGGTCCTATTATGATGAGACCTATAGTTAAAGCAAACATTACAGCTGCTTTAATATCAATGCTTGTTGGATTAATAACTAGTACAATATTTATATTAAAACTAAATGTTGGATGGGTAGAAGCACCTATATATGCTGGTATTTTAGGCTCTATAGTTTATTTAGTATTTGGCTTTATTGGAAACGGAATGAAAAGATTCCCAAGTGAAAATATTGAAGTTAAAAATGCCTAATAAAAATTAATTATAAATTTATATTATAAAAGGAGAATTTTATGGATAACGGATTAAATGTTTATTCAGAAATTGGAAAACTAAAAACTGTTTTGCTTCATAGGCCATATCTTGAATTAGAAAATCTGGTTCCTGATATACTTGAAAGGTTATTATTTGATGATATACCTTATTTAGATGTAGCTCTTGAAGAACATGACGCTTTCGCTAAAATTTTAAGAGATAACGGCGTTGAAGTATTATATTTAGAGGATTTAGTTGCTGATAGTATTACTGATGCTAAAATAAGAGAGCAATTCATCACAGATTTTGTAGATGATTTGAGTGCTTATGGTAAAAAGAAAGATTTATTGTTGAAATACTACTCAGATATTAAAGACAATAAACAACTTGTATTAAAAATGATGGCAGGAGTTAGAAAAGGAGAAATTAGCGGATATAAAGGAAGTTTCTTCGATGTATTTGACCCTGATTATCCTTTTGCAGTTGATCCTATGCCTAATTTATATTTCACAAGAGACCCATTTGCTATTATAGGTAATGGCGTATCTTTGAACCATATGCGTACTGTAACTCGTAACAGAGAAACTTTATTTGGTAAGTATGTATTTGAGCATAACCCTAGATTTAAAGGAAAAGAAGTTCCTATGTGGTATAAGAGAAATGATACTACATCTATAGAGGGCGGTGATGAGTTAATACTTTCTAAAGAGTTGCTTGCTGTTGGTATTTCTGAACGTACTGATGCAGAATCTGTTCAAAAACTTGCTTTAAGCTTATTCAATGCTAATACTTCTTTCAAAACTGTTTTAGCATTCAATATTCCTAAGAAACGTGCTTTCATGCATTTGGACACTGTATTCACTATGATTGACAGAGATAAATTTGTAATACACCCTGAAATTGAAGGTCCTTTGACCACATATGCTATTACAAAAAATGGAAACAATGATATATCTATTAAAGAAGAAACTATGGATGTAGATAAGACTTTGGCTAAATATTTAAATTTAGATAAAGTTACTCTTCTTAAATGCGGCGGCGATGATTTGATTGCAGCTGCTAGAGAACAGTGGAATGATGGTTCTAATACTTTAGCTATTGCTCCTGGTGAAGTTATAGTTTATTCAAGAAACACTGTAACTAATAAAATCTTGCAAGATGCTGGTATTAAAGCTCATATAATGCCTTCTGCTGAATTATCTAGAGGACGCGGAGGCCCTAGATGTATGTCTATGCCTTTCTATAGAGAAGACCTATAATGGTTAATAATCTATAAAACACAATATCTTTTTATTAATTATTAGAAGGTATAAGATAGTTCACTTATATTATTTCTAATAATTAATAATTAGATAGTAAATTACTATATATATAAAAAATTATAAGGAGAAACTATTATGAAGATAGTAAATTCATGGAATGATTTCGATCCTTTGAAACATGTTATAGTAGGCAGAGCAGACAACTGTTGTATTGCCCCTTCTGAACCTGCTTCAAAAGCTAAAGTACCTTTAAACAGCCCTATGCGCGGTATGACAGGTCCTAGGCCATTAGACACAGTAGATATGTCTTTAATAGAATCTTGTTTTTCCAAAACTTTACCTCTAAATTAAATATTTAGATAAATAAAAAACAAAGGAAGTTTATATGGATAATCATAAGGTAAGTATCAATAATGTTATAATGTTTGCGGGAACTTACATAGCATTTCTAATTGGTTCTGGGTTTGCCACTGGTCAGGAAGTATTACAATATTTCACGGCATATGGCTTTTGGGGTGTAGCAGGTGCTTTAGTAATGTTTGGTATATTCCTATATGTGTGCGTAAGTTTCATACTTGTAGGATATGACAATACATTTGCAAAGCCCAATGATGTTTACAAATATTATTGCGGAAAGTATGTCGGCACCTTTTTTGATTATTTTTCAACTTTATTTATATATATGTCATATTTTGTTATGATAGCAGGTGCTGGAGCTACAATGAAACAGCAATATGGCATATCAGAAGTAGTTGGTGCTATTATAATGGCTGTTTTATCAGGTGTTACTGTTGCTTTTGGTTTAAAAAATATTGTAAAAGTATTAGGTAAAATAGGTCCTGTAGTAGTAATTTTATCTATATTTTTAGGTTTATACGCAATTTTCTCAAATCCTTCTGGACTTTCTGAGGGAAATGAAATAGTTGGTGAGCTTCAAAAAACTAAAGCATCTACAAACTGGTTATTTTCTTCTCTTTCATATATAGGGTTCTGTATGCTTTGGCTTACTGCTTTTGTTGCAGCTTTAGGTAAACAAACTAACAGCAAAAAAGAAGGAGCTTTGGGTATATTTTTTGGAGTATTAGGTTTTACTTTAGCAGTTGTTATAGTTTCTTTAGGTTTATTAGCAAATGTTAAAGAATTAGCTAACAGTCAAATTCCTTCTCTTATACTAGCTTCTAAAATACACCCTGCATTCGCTACAGTATTTTCAATAATTGTAATAGCTGGTATATATACTACAGCAGTTCCTTTGTTATGGACAGCTTCATCAAGAGTTGTTAGCGATGACAGCAGCAGTAAATTTAAAATATCTACTATTGCTTTAGCTGCTGTTGGGTGTTTCATAGGATTAAAAAGTCCTTTTGATAAATTAGTAAATGTTGTTTATGTACTTAATGGTTATGTTGGATTTTTATTGTTCTTTATAATGCTAGGTAAAAGTATTATTAGGATTAAAAATAAAAATAAAAATAATTAAAGGAGGAATAGTTCATGAAATTAGAACTTGGTAAAATTTTTATTAAAGATGTTCAATTTGCTGATAAGCTGAAAGTTGAAAACGGAGTTCTTTATGTTTGTGCTAAAGATATAGAAGAACTTGTGCTTCAAGACGATAGAATTGTATCAGTTAAAGTTGAACTTGCTAGACCTGGTGAATCTGTTCGTATAGCTCCGGTAAAAGATGTTATAGAACCTCGTGTTAAAGTTAGCGGCAGCGGCGGAATATTCCCTGGAATTATCAATAAAGTTAAAGAGGTTGGAAGCGGAAGAACACATGCTTTGATAGGTGCTTGTGTTGTTACTTGCGGTAGAATAGTTGGTTTCCAAGAAGGCATCATTGATATGTCTGGAGAAGCTGCTAAATATACACCTTTCTCTGAAACTAACAATGTTTGTATTGTTATAGAGCCTAAAGAAGGTTTAGAAACTCATAGCTATGAAGAGGCTGGAAGATTGGCAGGTTTGAAAGTAGCTGCTTTCATAGGTGAAGCTGCTAGAAATCTAACTCCTGATGAAGTAGTTACTTATGAAACTAAACCTTTAGCTCAGCAAATAGCTCAATATCCTAATTTACCTAAAATTGGATATATACATATGCTTCAGTCTCAAGGTTTGTTGCATGATACTTATTATTATGGTGTTGATGCTAAACAAATAGTTCCTACATTTATGTATCCTACAGAAATAATGGATGGAGCTATAGTAAGCGGAAACTGCGTTGCTCCTTGCGATAAAGTTACTACTTATCACCATTTCCATAACCCTGTAATTGAAGATTTATATAAAAGACATGGTAAAGATTTGAACTTTATCGGTGTTATACTTACTAATGAAAACGTATTCTTAGCTGACAAAGAAAGATCATCAGATATGGTTGCTAAATTAGCTGAATTCTTATGCTTAGACGGTATTATTATTACAGAAGAAGGCTATGGTAACCCAGATACAGACCTTATGATGAATTGTAAGAAAGTAGCACAAAAGGGAATCAAAGTAGTACTTATTACAGACGAGTTCCCTGGAAGAGACGGTAAGTCTCAATCTTTGGCTGATACTACTCCAGAAGCTGATACATTAGTTTCTTGCGGTAATGGTAATGTTATTATTAATTTCCCTAAAATGGATAAAGTTATTGGTACATTAGATTATGTTGAAACTATGATAGGCGGTTATGAAGGCAGTTTAAAACCAGACGGCACTATAGAAGCTGAATTACAAATCATTATTGCTTCTACTATTGCTAATGGATTTAATAAACTTTCTGCTAAAGGTTATTAATTTTTATTAAAAACTTTAAAGGAGAGAAAAGATATATGAGTAAAAAAGTTATACATTATATGAACCAATTCTTTGCTGGTATTGGCGGTGAAGAAAAAGCTGGAATACCACCAGAAATTAGAGAAGGTGTTGTAGGACCTGGTGCTGCTTTAGCTAAAGAACTTGGAAGTGATTATGAAGTAGTTGCTACTGTAATTTGCGGAGACAACTATTTTGGCGAACATCTTGATGAGGCTAAAGAAGCTATTATCAAGATGATGGAAAAATATAAACCAGAATTATTTATAGCTGGCCCTGCTTTTAATGCTGGCCGTTATGGTGTTGCTTGCGGCGGTATATGTCTTGCTGTTGAGGAACATTTCAAGATTCCTGTTCTTACTGCTATGTATAAAGAAAACCCTGGCGTTGATATGTATCGTAAAGACCTTTATATCATAGAAACTAAAGATTCTGCTGCTGATATGAGAAACTCTATACCTAAAGTTGCTGCTTTAGCTAAAAAATTAGCTTCTGGTCAGGAAGTTCAAGGCCCTGAAGTAGAAGGATATTTTGAAAGAGGTATTAGGGTTAACTATTTCAATGAAGTACGCGGTTCTACTCGTGCTGTTGATTTATTGGTTAAAAAAATCAAAGGCGAGAAAATAGGAACTGAATATCCTATGCCTTTCTTTGATAAAGTTCCGCCTGCTAAACCTATTAAAGACATGAGCAAAGCAAAAATCGCTTTTGTTACTTCTGGCGGTATAGTACCTGTTGGTAACCCAGACAGAATAGAAAGCTCTAGTGCTACTAAATATGGTATTTACAGCATCAAAGGCAAAAAATCTATGGACAAAAAAGATTTCATGACTATACACGGCGGTTATGATAGGGCTTTTGTTTTAGAAAATCCTAACTTGGTTATACCTTTGGATGTTATGAGAGAGATAGAAGCTGAAGGCGGTATAGGCGAATTAGCTGACTACTTCGTGGCTACTACTGGTACTGGTACTTCTACTGGTAATGCTAAACGTTTCGGTGAAGAGTTTGTAAAAAAATTATTAGCTGATGGCGTACAAGCTGTTATACTTACATCAACCTGAGGAACTTGTACTCGTTGCGGTGCAACGATGGTAAAAGAAATTGAACGTGCTGGTATTCCAGTAGTTCACGTTGCTACAGTAGTACCTATTTCGTTAACTATTGGAGCTAACAGAATCGTTCCTGGTGTTGGTATACCTTATCCTTTAGGAAATCCGCCTTTAGGTGAAGAAGCTTCTAAAAAAATTAGAAGAAATATGGTTGAAAGAGCTTTGAAAGCTTTACAAACAGAAGTTACTGAACAAACTGTTTTTGAAAATTAATTTCAACTATAATAACTAAAAAATAGCCGCTCATTATATTTATTATTTTGGGCGGCTTTTTATATATTCAAAAATATTTATTACTATATAAATTAATTCTTTAAATTTAATTTTTTAGAAAATATTTTATTACAAACTCCTTAAATGAACCTTGCCGTTTTTATCTATTGTTTTATTACTTTTTTTATACATTATAAAAAGATAATTAAAACCTCTTAAATAATAATTATATTTTATAGCAGATAAATGATAATTACCCTTGCTTAAACTTTTATTGTGCCTTACAACAGAAACTATATCTATAGGCATAAAATATTTACTCATAATCTCAAAAAGCTTAAAACCTATAGGCATAAAAGGATAATCTTTTTCATAAGAGTCTGAAACATATAAAGCCATATACCTATCTTTTTTCATTATTCTAAATATTTCAGATATAACTTTCTCCATAGCATTATAATACTCATCTGTTTTTGCAGTTAATTTTCCTATGCAATTTTTTTCATCAGAGTAATTGATATGCGTGCTATAAGGAGGGTCAATAAAAACAAAATCTACCTTTTCATCTTCTATAGGTATTTTTCTTGCATCTGCTCTAAAAATGTCTTTTCTCTCTAAAGCCTTTGGATTAATATCATACCCTAAAGCTCTTCTTCCGAGTTCTCTTGCAACATCAACCGTTGTTCCGCTTCCAGCCATTGGGTCTACAACTAAATCTTTTTCTTTTGTGTATCTATTTAATAAATTCCATATTATATACGAAGGTGTTGCCCCTATATAATGTTTATGCTTTTCTTCTTCACTTTTTAAATATTGCTGGGAAGGATAATCCCAAAGAGTTGTGGTTTGTAATTCTAGCTTCTTTTTCATTTTCCTCATTATACACTATAAAACTATATTAACAAGTATAAAGTATTGTAAAACATATTTTTATTGACTATACTATACATAATAAGCTTTTTATTAGGAGATTATATTATGAGAGAAATAGTAATAGCAAGTGCCGTTAGAACACCTGTCGGTAAGTTTTTAGGCTCATTTGCAAACACTTCAGCTGTAGAGCTTGGTACTATTGCAGTGAAAGAGGCTTTAAAAAGAGCAAATATAAAACCAGAGCAAGTTGATGAAACTTATTTTGGCTGCGTTATACAATCTGCACTTCTTCCAAACGTTGCAAGGCAGGTTTCTGTTAATGCTGGTATACCTGTAGAAAAACCTGCATTAACCATAAACATATTATGCGGTTCTGGACTTAGAGCGGTGTCAATGGCAGCACAAATGATTAAGGCGGGGGATGCAGATATAGTGGTTGCAGGAGGTACTGAAAACATGAGTATGGCACCGTATACTTCTTCGGCTATGAGAATGGGGGCAAGAATGGGTGAAACTAAGATGCAAGACACTTTGCTTAATGATGCTCTTATATGTGCTTTTGAGCATTATCATATGGGGGTTACTGCTGAAAATATTGCAGATGAGTGGAAAATAACAAGAGAAGAACAAGATGAGTTTGCTTGCAGGAGTCAAAACAGAGCTGAAGAAGCTATAAAAAGCGGAAGATTTAAAGATGAAATAGTGCCTGTTGCAATTAAAACTAAAAAAGGAGAAATAGTAGTTGATACTGATGAGCACCCTACATTCGGCACTACTATGGAAACTCTATCCAAGTTAAAACCTGCATTCAAAAAAGACGGTACTGTTACTGCGGGTAATGCTTCTGGTATTAATGATGCTGCTTCTGCTGTAGTTGTTATGTCTAAAGAGAAAGCTGATGAGCTTGGAATTAAACCTATGGCTAAAATTTTAGGCTATGCTACTCATGGTGTTGAGCCGAGGATAATGGGAATTGGACCAATAGAGGCAAGCAGAAAGGCTTTAAAAATGGCTAATCTTGCTGTTGAAGATATGGATTTAATAGAAAGTAATGAGGCTTTTGCTGCTCAGTCTATTGCTGTTGCTCGTGAATTAAAATTTGATATGGATAAAGTTAATGTTAATGGAGGAGCTATTGCGATAGGACACCCAATAGGAGCTTCAGGAGCGAGAATACTTACTACACTTTTATATGAAATGAAAAAACGTGGCTCTAAGAAAGGACTTGCTACGCTTTGTATTGGCGGCGGTATGGGTACTGCTTTAGTTGTGGAAATGTAATTTACAATTAAAAATAAATATATAGGGTTAAAACTTAATTGTTTTAGCCCTTTAATATTCATTAAATACAATTAACCATTAACTAAATTTATTAATAAACTTATTCCTGTTCATAATAAAAAATATTAAAGAAAAAATACTTGTTAAAATTTCAGCTGCTGGAAAAGACAGCCATACTCCTGTCATCTTAAAAACATTCGATAAAATAAATATAGAAGGTATTATAAATATAAAGCCCCTTAATATAGATATTATAAATGCTGGCTTAGCTTTATCTTTAGCAGAGAAATAAACGCAAGTAACAATATTGTACCCAACAAATATAAATGCTGTAAAATATATGCGAAGTCCATTAACCGATATTCTCTGAAGCTCTTCAATATTGTCTCTATTAAAAACAGAAGTTATTTCATTAGCAAATAAATAAGTAATTATATAAACTATAACAGAAATGCTTGATGATAAAATTATAGCATATTTGTATATTTTGTTTATATTATCTTCATTGTTATAATTTATACTAATAATAGGCTGCACACCCTGACCCATTCCTGTAAATATAGCTATAATTACTAATGCAATATTTGCAGTAATACCATATGCAGCAACTCCTACATTGCCTGCAATATTTAATATAATTATATTAAAAGCTAAAATAACAAAACCTGATGAAACTTCAGTAATTAAAAAAGATATTCCAAGAGATGATATTTCAAAAAATTTTCTAAAACTTATATTAGGCTTAACAATAAAAAATGTATTTTCTTTTTTAATAAATAAAATTGATAATATTAATATACTTACAACAGGAGAAAATACTGTTGCAAGCACAGCGCCAAATATACCCATATTAAAAGAAAATATAAATATATAATCAAAAATAATATTAAATAAACTTCCCATAAGCATAGCAATCATAGCAAGTCTTGGGTGATTATCATTTCTTACAAAACCTAAAAGCACATTATTAAGCATAAACATAGGAGAAAATAAAAGGACCATCTTTATATATATATTAGTCATAGTATGTATATTTCCTTCAGCCCCCAAAATATAAGCTATATGAGATGTAAAGAAAATACTTATAATTATAAATAAAACCGCTATTGCCAATATATAAATTAAAGAATTAGTAAATACAATATTTGCTTCACTATCTTTATTTTGTGCTTTTAATATAGCATACTTAGTGGCAGAACCCATACCAAGCATTAAACCAATTCCATTAACAAAATTAAAAATAGGTATAGCAATATTTAAAGCTGTAAGTCCGTCAGAGCCTATTCCCCTCGCCACAAAAAAAGTATCTGCAAGTATATAACAAGATAATCCAATCATACCAAGCACATTAAGTGATACATATTTAATAAATAGATGAAGTATATTATTCATAAAAAACACCCTATAATAAAAAAACGTTTGCGTTCATACTTTCTAAGGCCTACGGTATGAATACAAACGTTTAAAAAAATTTATCCGGCGACAAATTTTATTATTTTTTATAATTATTTATTGTTAATTAAAATATTTCAAAATTAATTTTACATTATTTGTGTAATATTACAATATTATCCTAATATGTTTTTTATATTATTTTATACGTATTTAATTATTTATTTAATATAAATTATAAATATTTTAAATTAAAAAATATGCAATATCTCTGGCTCCTAAACATAATTATATAAGTACAAATATTGACATAAGTATAAATTATTGATATCATATAAAATCATAGAAAATATAAAAAATAATTTTAAAGAGGTAATTAAATGTTCACAGCAACTTTATATGCACAAACTACAGGAGGAGC
>CAKVCJ010000007.1 GCA_934725655.1 uncultured Brachyspira sp. | reverse complement strand
TTGATTTGAAGTATATTCTTTCATAGGTATTCCTTTAAATTGGGTTATTTATATTATAAGGAATACCTACTTTTTTAACTAAAAAATGTGCAATATCTCTGGCTCCTAAACATCGTACATAAAAATACTCTATTGAAAAACATTTTTTTAGGTATATAATTTATCACAATAATTTTTTAAAATAATTTATTGGATTCTACTACAATGAAGTTGATAAAACAGTTTTCTATAATATTTTCTATTTATTCAGTATCATATATCTTAAGCAAATTTCTAAAACTTCCAATACCGGGAAATGTAATAGGAATGCTTATTTTATTCTTACTTTTGGTGTTTGGAATTATAAAAGAGAGTGATATTGATGAGGCTAGTGATATGCTAATAAAAAACATGGCATTATTATTTGTGCCTGCCACTTTAGCCATAGTTGATGAATATAAATATATTAAAGATGAGATAATACCTTTTCTTATAATATGCGTATTTTTTGTGATAGTGATAATGGCGGCAACTGGCTTATCTGCACAATTTTTTGAAAATATAGTTAATAAAAAAAGGAAAGTAAAATGACAGCACTATTTCAAGATAATCCTCTAATATCAATAGTAATAACTTTAATAGCATATATAATAGCATACTATATTTATAATAAAACTAAACTTCCAATATTAACGCCTCTTGTAACAACTGTAATACTTGTAGGTTTTTCTATTTATTTTATGGGAGTTCCTTATAGTGTTTATAATGAAAGCGGAGGCAAATTTATTAATGCATTGATAGGACCTGCTACTGTTGTATTAGCTCTTCCAATATATAGAAACCTTCCAATATTAAAAGCAAATTTATTAGTGATACTTTTAAGCATTGCTATAGGAAGTGCTGTTGGAATAATTGGAATATATTTCACTGCAAAGATTATGGGTGTATCAGAAAATATACTTTTATCGCTTCTTCCAAAATCTATAACTACTGCAATAGCTGTTGATGTGGCTGATAGCATTGGGGCTGTAAAATCTATCACTGTGCTTGCTGTTATAGTATCTGGGGTTGCGGGGGCAATAATAGCTCCTATAGTTTGTAAAATATTTAGAATAAAATCGCCTTTAGCTATAGGCATTGCAATAGGCACTGCATCTCACGCTGTGGGTACTAGTAAGGCTATAGAGATGGGAGAGACTGAAGGAGCTATGTCTGGGCTTGCCATTGGGATAGCTGGAGCTTTAACGGTTATACTTCTTCCTATACTATATAAACTTCTTGTTATTATATGGTAGAAATTTTAAGTTTTTATTTGTAGCATTAATGAGTATGTACAAAATTTTTTTGAGTTTATTAAGAAAATATTAAATTACAATATATGCACTTTTTGCAACTTTTTGCTGCGGGAAAAAGTTGAGTAAAACAAAAACACACATTAATATAAAAAAATTATTTTGTTTAAATATTTGCAGGGTTTTGCCTTTAACTAAGTATACACCGTACAGCACCCCAGTTATTTTATTGGTATAAAAGAAGCAAAAAGGCTGTAATTTTTATTATAAATTTTATAATTTAATTGTACATTAAAAGGTACTCCCCCGCACGTATAAGAAGTTATAATTAAAGCATAGCATTAACGTGAAGAAAGCCATTACGGCAAGTAATGCGGAAAGTTGGTACAGCTCGTACGCGGGAAAAGTTGAATAAAACAAAAATATATATTTATAATTAATTATTATTATACTTCGTATGCAAATAAAGCAAGTTTGAAAGAAGCATTGTTGTCGTTAAACTTCCAACGCCGTTAGGTACAGGGGTTATCATAGATGCAATATTAACTGCCTCATCAAACTTTACATCTCCTTTAATGGAACCATCTTCA
Source organism: uncultured Brachyspira sp. (assembly GCA_934725655.1). Taxonomy (GTDB): domain Bacteria; phylum Spirochaetota; class Brachyspiria; order Brachyspirales; family Brachyspiraceae; genus Brachyspira. The sequence continues at coordinate 16,439 of CAKVCJ010000007.1, read as the reverse complement.
AGAACATTGATTCCTATATCTATAACAACAGCATTATCTTTTATATATTCAGCATTAATAAACTCTGCCTTTCCAATGGATACACATAATATATCAGCATTCTTACAAACACTTTTTAAATCTTTAGTTTTTGAATGAGCTATTGTAACAGTAGCAGATTTATTTAAAAGTGATAAAGCAAGAGGCTTCCCAACTATCTCACTCCTTCCAACAACCACAGCATTAGCACCTTCTATTTTTACATTATAATGCTCAAGTATTGTCATCACACTTCTTACAGTACAAGGAATTAACTCATCATTAGAAGTTAAAATTCTACCAAGATTTAAATTGCTTATCGCATCAATATCTTTTTTTGTGGATATTGTCTCATAAACTAATTCTCTTCTTATATGCTTAGGCAAAGGCATTTGAAGCATTATGCCGCTAATATCTTTCTCTTCGTTTAAATATTCTATTAAAGTGATAAAATCTTTTTCTGTTGTGTTTATACCCAATTTATGAAGCTCGCCTATCATTCCAACATTCTCTGCCATTTTCTTGGCATGCGTAAAATATAACTCTGTAGATTTATCATCATCAAAATAAACAAAATCTATTCGAGGCTTCTTGTTTAATAAAGAAACCTTCTCTTTAATTTCTGCTCTTATGTTTTTTGATAATTCTCTTACATCAAGTATATTAGCCGGCATATTATAATTTCCTTTTTGATGAAAATAATTAATTTAAGCTTATTCTATATTTTTTAAAGATAAAAAACAAGTATAACAAATATTTTTATTTTATATTTACAGCTTTGTAAAACTCTACATAATACTTGATATAACATAAAAAACTTAAAAATACGCTTAGAAAATATTTATATTCTATCTAAATTTATTAATTTATCATAGATATAAAATATAATAATTAAGTATTGTTTTTTTATTTGCACTTTCGTGAAGCGTATCCGTAGAATATAAGGTTCTTTGACGAAGTATGCACCACGACTGAAAGGCGTGAAAAGAAAAATAAAAAACTAATATATCATATTTATTTTAGTATAAAAGAAAATACTATCTTTTTTAATAAAAAATTATTCTGACTTGCAAGACTTACAAATGCCTATAAATACAATGTCATGTTTATCTATTTCTACATTATATTTTTTAGAAACAGCTTCATCTAACTCTTTATTATAAGGCAAATTAATATCTATTAATTTTTTGCATTTATCACATTGAAAATGATAGTGTTCATTAGTGATATGGTCGAACCTTACAGCATCATCTATTATAGAAATCTTTTGTATCTCATTATTTTCAGAAAGCAAATTAAGATTTCTATAAACTGTTCCTAAACTAATAGAAGGAAAATTGGGTTTAATATAATTATAAACCTCTTCTGATGTAGGGTGATTTTTTAATTCCCGTACAGCATTTAATATAACTTGTTTTTGTATTGTGTTTCTGGTGTTGTTCATATTTTACAAACCTCTTATGAAGAAATTATTTATAATTAATAATTAATCTCATTTAGAATGATATACCAATTTTAACCCTTTGTCAATAGATAATTTTATACATTTTTATAAGTTTTACAGCCAATCAATTTTTTTAATATATATTATCATGGTTTAAATGATATAGTGCCAAAATATTGAGGTAAAATAGCATATTCGCAATATTCAAAAGGTGTATTTCTATTTTCAATATATGTTTTTCTATATACATATAATATTGGTTCTTGAGCGGATACATTTAATATAGATTTTTGTTCTTCATTAGGAATGACAGCACTAATTTTTTCAATAGCCAAAGATATTTTGATATTAAATTTATCCATTAGGAATTTATATAAAGAATCATTTTCTTTAAAATCATTTTTCCAATTAACATTAGAAAAATAATCTGTATTTAAAAAAGAATTTTCAATAGCGACATTTTTTTTATTAATAATTCTTATTCGTTTAATGTTAATGCAATTTGAGTTTTGAATATTTAAATTATACAGAGCTTCAGGGTTTTGAGAATCTTCTATAAGAATTATTTTAGTTTCAGTTAAATAAAATTTAGATTTATCATATGAAAAACCAGCTATAGTGTGTTCAAAATCGTTTTTTATATTAGGTATTGCCGAAACAAAAGTTCCTTTTCCCCTTTGAGATTTTATGATACCTTGTTGAAAAAGATCAGCAAAAGCTTGCCTAACTGTTATTCTACTAACGTCAAATTCTTTTTCTAAATCATTCTGACTAGGAATTAGATCTCCTATTTTATAAATACCATTTAATATTCTACTGCAAATAATAATACTTATTTGTTTTGAAAGTGGTATATAGCTATTTCTATCTATCTGGTACATAAACAATTATCAAAAATTAACATATTTTTCTATTATATCATATAATATATTTATTGTAAACCTCTGCTTTGCACCAGAAAAAGTAACAGCGTAGCTTCCGGCAGCAGAAGCCAATTTTAAAGCATCATCAATATTATAATTATTTATAATTGCATATAAAAAAGCTGAATTAAAATGATCCCCTGCACCAGTAGTATCAACTTTATTTAAAGGATAAGCCTTATGATAATATCTATTGCCGTCCTTAGAGAATACTTCAGCACCATTTGCCCCTAAGGTTACTATAACATATTCTAAATATTTTGAAATGCTAAAAAGATATTCAATGCTGAAATTATTTTTTAATAAATTTTCTTTTCCAAACTCATTCATACTTATTATTTTAGAAAGTTTGACATATTCTATATTTTCTTTATTCACATTAAAATCAAAATCTATAAAAAATTTAGCACCCCTATTTACTAATTCAAATAAATATTCAATTCCGCCTTTTACTGTTTTTATTTCATTAATTTCAGAATAATTGAAAGAAGATTCTCTAATCATTATCTCTTCTATTTCTTTATTAAGAATTATTTTATCATTAGAATCAGGATAATATACAAAAATAACTCTTTCTCCATTATCTTTTTTTACAATAATGCATTTATTATTTGCTTTATCAGTATATTGTATTAAATCAGTGTTGATATTATATTCTTTTAAATCTTTTAATATAGTCTTACTAGACTCTTCATTTTTATTTAACACATCTATTATATTTGATTTCATGCCAAGCATCGACATAACAGAAGCAGCATTAGAAACCATACCTCCGCATTTAGTTGCTTCATATTCAACTAAAACTTTTTGCCCTTCAATAGGAAAAGATTCTCCAATCAGTTTATAAAATTCATCTATACAAGTTCCGCCAATAAAATTAACTTCCATAAAATTATTATCCAATATATATAATCCATTTATAAAGTTATAATATAAAATTATAAATGGATTATATTTTTTTAATTAGTTTATTTATTTACTAAATCAACTACTTCCTGAGCTGTCTTTTTCAAATCCATATTATTCATTTTATCTATAGTTTCAAGATAATGTTTAGGAAATGCTTCTATTCCTTTCCAAGCACCTAATATACCTCCTACCATTATAGCAATAGTATCAGTATCATTACCTATATTTACACCTCCAAATATACCGTCCAATGGATTTCCTTTAGAAGCTTTTACTAAACCAAATGCAGCAGGTACCGCCTCACTTACATGCAAACCATTTCCTATAACATCTCCTATCTCTACCATAGCATCTTCCCATGAAGTATGTTTATCTGCAATCTCAACCGCTAACTTAATTCTTGATACAACGCCAGGCCCTGCAACTTCACTAGCATTTTCTTTAACAGCTAAATCAAATCCCTCCTTAGCACCCCTAATTCCAGCATCAATAATAGCATCCATATTAGTATCTTCTTTAAGAGCCTCTGATATAGCACAAGCCACAGCACAAGCACCAGATATTGATAAAGTATTATTATGCGTAAACTTTGTTATCTCGCAAGCATCTTTAAGAGTTTTATCAAAATTACCAGGATTAATAACTGCTGCAGAAAAAATCTTCATAGCTCCGCCGTTGCTTGCTTTAGAATTACCGTCATTAATAATATTTTTTGCAACAGGTGATGATTTATCCTCTAAAGAACCTTGAAAAGATTGTCTATTATCTCCAAATATTAAAGACATCGCTTGCCTAGTTGTAGGACCTGTAAAGTTTAAATAGTTTGGATGTTTAATCCAATAAGAAAAACCATCTTTCACCACATCAAAATTAACAGCACCTTTAAATTTTATTATAGAATTTAATATAAAATAGCCTTGCCAAAAATCATCAGTACACTGTCCAGCCTTATTGCCTTGTGCAAAAGTATCGTTTGGAGGATCTTGGAAATCTTTTACTAATCCGCCAAAATATTTTTTTATTTGCTCTGTTGTTCTGCATTCTGTGGCAGCTCCGATGGCATCTGCTGATGCTGATCCAACTAAACAACCTAATACTTTGTCATATAAACTCATATTTTTCTCCTTAATCTTTTATTTCTATTTTTTTATTAAAAATAACAGTTATTAGTAATATGGTGCCTAAAACCGCCATTTGCCATATTGAATTTATTTGGGCAAGCTGCAAGCCTGTAGATATCATAGTTATAATTAAAACACTTATCAATGTACCTACTACGCTGCCTACACCGCCTTTTATACTAGTACCTCCCAACATAACAACTGTAATAGCCTGCATTTCTATATCTTTACCAACATCTGCTTTTGCTGTCATAAACCATGATGCCATTATTATGCCGCCTAAAGCAGCTAAAAATCCGCTGTAGCTATATAATAATATTCTTATCTTATTGAAATTTATACCAGCAAATCTTGCAGAATCATTATTGATGCCTATCAAATATATATTTCTTCCAAAAGAAGTATTTTTCATTATTAATATAGTTATAAATGATATAGGCAATAAAAATAATAATATCTGAGTTGGTATGCCAAATATTTCACCTTGACCTAAAAAAGAAAAATATTCAGGAAAACCAGATATTGAACCTGTTTTAGCTATAACTAAAGCCAATCCCCCATACATATATAAAGTACCTAAAGTAGCTATTAGCGGAGGAATATTAAATAATACAACCTGAACAGCATTAACAAGCCCAAGTATTATACCAAATATAAGTACGATTATAATAGATAAAGGTATATTGATACCTAAATATTTATATAATACTATAAGAATAATACCGCTTAAACTTATTATAGAACCTACAGATAAATCAATTCCGCCTTTTCCCGCAAGTATAACTAAATTTTCACCTATAGATACCAAAGCTAAAACACAGCCAAACCTTAATATCTGCATTATATTGTAATAGGTGAGAAAATATGGACTTAAAATAGACATTATAACTATAGTGAGAATTAACAAAAGAATTAATACCACTATTCTATTATTAAAAATATTTTTTATATTATACTTCATTTAATATTCTCCATTTTATAAAATAGTAAAATTATTTCTTTAATTTATTTATAATAATGTCTATTAATACAGATATTATTATAAATATCCCTATAATCACTCTTTCCCATAAAGATGGTACTCCCATTATATTAATGCCGTTTCTTAGTATACCCATAAATAAAACCCCGCCGAATGTTCCTATTAAAGAGCCTGAGCCCCCTAAAACAGAAGTACCTCCTATTACAACAGCAGCTATAACTTGTATAGGAAGATCCATTCCTACTGTTATCTCAACACTTCCTAATCTTGCTATATAAAATAATGAAGCTATACCTACAAATGAGCCTAATAATGAATAAGTAAATAATTTTGTAATATTCGTATTCATACCAAATATATTCATAGTTTCTACACTATTTCCCAACATATAGATTCTTCTTCCCATTGGCATATAAGTCATAAATATATGAAATATTAGATATAAAATTATCATAAATATTAATACATTAGGAATAAATAATACACTTCCAGAAGTAAACCCCCCGAAAACATCTGGAATACCAGTAAGCCATTTTCCTCCTAACATACCAAATATACTGGCTCTTAATATGTAATTAGTACCTATGGTTGCTATAATATCTGGAATCTTTCCATAAGTTATCAAAACACCATTTACCAATCCTATTAAAGAAGATATAACTATAACAATTACTATTATTAAAAAATTAGGTAAAGATGCCTGCAATAACCATCCTGTTATTATACCTACTACGCCCAATGATGCCCCAACAGATAAGTCTATACCGCCTGTTATCATTACCATTGTCATACCTATTGCTATAATAGATAATTCAGTTGTATTTTGAAGTATAGATTTAAAATTATTGAATGATAAGAAATTGTTAGATAATAATGAAAAAAATATAATTTCCATTAATACCAAAACCCAAGTTATAATATATCTCTTTTTCATGTTTCTAAAACCCTTAATTAATTTCCTAAAGCCATTTTTAAAATCTCTGCTTCACTAAATTTATCTCTGTTTATCTCACCAACCTGTTCGCCTTCATGTAAAACTATTATTCTGTCAGATATAGACATTATTTCTGATATATCAGATGATATTACTATTATTGTAGTACCCGCCATAGCAGTATTCATTATAATATCATATATATCTGTTTTGGTTTTTATATCTATTCCCCTCGTAGGCTCATCTAATATCAATATATCAGGATCATGAGACATACACCTAGAAAATAATATTTTTTGCTGATTGCCGCCAGACAATGTGGTTATAAAATCATTTACAGAGCCTATTTTGATAGAATACTTATTTATTGCATCTTTGATAAAATCATTTTCCTTTAATTTATTTATAAACGAAAACTTTGAACATTTTTTTTCTATTATTCCGGCACCTAAATTAATTTTTATAGATGATATATCAAATATGCCTTTATTTACCCTATCTTCTGTTAAATAAACAATCCCATCGGCATAAGATTGTTTTGCATCCTTAGGAATATATTTATTATTCTTATATTCTATCTCACCCTCGCTGTATTTTAATTCGCCTATTATAGAATGAAATAACTCAGTTCTTCCAGAACCCACTAAACCATAAAAACCTAATATCTCTTTCTTTTTAATCTTAAACGAAATATTTCTAAAATAATTAACATTTGTAAGATTATCTACTTTTAATATATACTCTTCATTTTCATAATCTCTTTTCTTATAAACTTCTGTATTAATATCTCTGCCGCTCATATAATTTATAAGATTCTTTTCATTAGCCTCAGATACATCTAAATTCTTTGTCACCATACCATCTTTTAATACAGTAATCTTATCAGACAAATACATTATATCTGATATTCTATGGCTTATATATAATATGCTTTTTCCAGCAGCTTTTAATTCTTTTATTATAGAAAATAATCTTTGACTTTCATCATAGCTTAATATAGAAGTTGGTTCATCTAATATTAGAAGTTTTACATCATAAAGCAATGACCTTACAATCATTATCATTTGTTTATCTCCAAGTGATAATTCATTCATATTCTTGTGTAAAACATTTTCATTAAGACCTATTTTATCTATTAAGACCTTTGCTTTTTTTTGCATAGCCTTCAAATCTAAGAAGCCATTTTTCAAAATTTCATTTCCAGCAAAAATATTTTCTAATGCTGTTAAATTAGGGAAGAAAAATGGCTCCTGATGTACTATAAATATGCCTTTACTTTCTGATTCTTTTGGTGATTTGAAATTTACCCTTTCACCTTCAAATATTATTTCCCCTTCATTGGATTTTATCACACCAGATATTATCTTCATAAGTGTGGACTTTCCAGCTCCATTTTCTCCTATTATAGAATGAACTTCAGAATAATTAATATCAAATGATACATTCTTTAAAGCTTTAACACCACCAAAACTTTTACTTATATTTTTAAGTTCTAGTAAAAACATATAAAAAATCCTTAAATTCTAAAAATTAAAGTTATCTACATTATTAGCATCTATTATTAATGGCTCTCCTAACAATAAAATCTTAGTATCACTAAAATATTTAACAGGCTTCTCAAGACCTTCTATAATATTTTCTTCTTCAAAAGTCTCTCCCTTAGCTATCTTCATTCCAGCCCAAAAAGTTAAATAACCTAAATCTTCAGGATTCCATAACACAGATTCTTTCATAACCCCGCTTTTTATGTAAGGTTTAACAGTCTCAGGAGAACCGTATCCTATAACCGCTACACTGCCTATCTTTCCTGCCTGCTCTACAGCTCTAGCTACTCCAGGTACTGTTGTAGAAGCAACAGCTACTAAACCTTTTATATTTGGATATCTAGTCATTAATTCTTGTGCTTGTTTCAATGCATCTTCAGTAGAACCGCCTAATGTATATCTTACATCAACTATTTTTATCTTAGGATATTTTTCTTCCGCTTGCTTTTTTATCCAGCTTATCCAAGTATTCAAATTAACAGCTGTAGATTCCCCTGATATTATACCAACTTCGCCTTCATTATTAATTTGAGCTGCAAGTCTGTCCATTAAAACTCTGCCCAATAATTCATCTGTAGCTTGTGCAACATAAACCTCTCTAACACTATTAGGAGAATCACTGTCTGATGTAAATACTGAAATACCTTCATTCTTAGCTTTCTCTAAAATTTGATCTATAGACTGATCCAATACACTAACTGATATAGCATCCACTTTTTGAGCTATTAAATTTTCTATAAGTCTAACTTGTTCTGCAGATGATGCTGTTGTAGCACCTACATATAAAAACTCGCCGCCAAATTTTTCTGCTGCTTTTTTACCGCCTGTTTCCATAGCTGTAAAATATGGAATTCCTATTAATTGAGGAACAAAAGCAACTCTTATCTTCTTTTCTTTAGCTGCATTTGAATTAGAACATGATAAAACAAATACAATAATGCATAAAAATGTTAATATAATTCTTTTCATTTTTATTCTCCTAAATGTTATATTGGTATATATATATAATATTAGTATATTTATAAAACCCCTGTTGTCAAGTTTTACATAATTAATTTATGAACCATTTAAGAGAATTTTTTGATAAGATTCTATATTTTATTAATTTAATAGTTTAAATATTCTTATTATTTAAAGATAAGATATACAAAACAACATCTTCAAAAGGCATATTAATATTTCTTGCCATAGCTGGTATATCAGAAGTGTTTGTCATACCGCCTTGAGTATTTACTTCCATCAAATTAATAAAACCATCTTCAGAAATTATAGCATCTATTCGGCAAAGCCCTTCACAGCCTAAAACCTCATAAGCCTTTTTACAATTGTCTATTAATTTCTTTTCTATTTGTTTATCCAATTTAGCAGGTATCTCCATCTCTGTTTTGCCGGGAGTATATTTAGCATCATAATCATATATTTCATTTTTTGGATTAATGCCAAGTATAGGAAACACATATATATCATCATCATCACGTACAAGCCCAACTGTTACTTCTTTGCCCTTAATGTACGGCTCTAAAAAATAATTATGAGTATCTTTTATATCTTTAACAATATTTTCAAATTCATCTTTAGTTTTAATTAAAGAAACTCCCACACTAGAACCGCTCGAGATAGGTTTTAATATTATAGGGAAATCAAAAGAAAGATTATTATTTTTTACAGCATCTTTAAGAAGCTGAAAATCAACTGTAGAAATATTAGAAGAAAGCCATATTCTTTTTGTATAAACTTTATTCATACAAAGAGAACTAACTAAAGTATTTTCTCCAGTGTATTTAATATTAAGACAATCCAAAAGCCCCTGAATAGTGCCGTCTTCTCCAAAAGTGCCATGCAATATATTATAACAATATTTAACATTTTCTTTCTTTAGAGTTTCCACCAATTCATAATGGTCTTTTACATCTATCAATATAGTATTGTCTTTTAATTCTTTATAAGAAGTTAAAGCCTCAAAAACATTCTTGCCGCTTCTAAGAGAAACTTCTCTTTCATCGCTAATGCCTCCGTGAAGTACAGCTATTTTTTTTCCTTCAAATTCTTTTAATATTTTATTTTTTAATTCATCAGTTAATAGCATATTCAATTCCTAAAATGTTATTTAATAGAAGTTTTTTGATAATAAAAAATCTATATATAATATTAAATAATATCACATATAGATTGTATAATGCTTACCTTTTTTCTCTCTCTCTCGCTTAGAGGGGCATATTTAGATTTATACATAACATCATTTGCCAAATTGATAAACTGCTCTTTAATCATCTCAGCGGCCTCTTTCGGAGTTTTACCAGTACCCCTAATAGCTAAGTCATCATTGCTAATAACATATCTATCATTATCAAGTTTTGTTATATAGCCTTTTAAAGGTCTTTTAAATCTAAACTCATCAATATCGCTAAAACTTAATTCTATTTTTTGTCTCTCTGCCATTATTTAATACCTGCCTTTTTTGCATATTCTTCATTAGTTAAACTAAATGTCTTTTGAGTGAACAAAATATCATTAGTACTAAAAGCATACGGCACTTTATTTTTTAAAGTGTATACTCCATTGGATATTGCCTCATCTATTATAATATATAATTCATCAGCATGCTTCTGCTGAAACTTCACAACATCAGCTATTACTATTTGATAATTCATCTGCTTAGTAGGAGAACCAGTATCTCCTATAATATAATAAGAATATCCTTCTAAAGTATCAAGCCATAAATTATTTCCATTTAAATCATATATATCAAAATTTATATCAATGCTCTGCGCCCAAAAAGACATTTCAGAATCAGCATACATAACTCCTGATATATTTTTATCTTTAAGTAAAGATATAGTATCATCATCTAATTTATTTGTAGCTATAGTTCCCGTAGCAGCTACATAATCAAAACCTAATATATAATGATTAGGAAGTTTAGAAAAAGCCAAATCGCCTAAAGCTTCTTCCAAAGTTACAAGTTTTATTAATTCGCTTTGAGAATTAAAATTACTTATAAAACTTTTTAATACAACATCAGCATATATCTCTGTATTTAAATATTTCAATCTATCTATATTTGCATTCGTCATAGTTTTTGGGAAAGTAAAAGAAGCAACTGCAACTATTCTATTTGTAGAGATTATATCATCTACAACCACAACAGAGCTTCCCATACTTCTGCATGAAAAAATAAAAAAGATAATAAAAGAGAAAATTATTAATAAATAAATTATTTTTTTGTTAAAAAACATATATATATTTTTATATTCCTTTTTCATTTCTATATTTTAAAACCTGTGCTATAGTAGATTTCACAGCATAATCACTATCTGTAGAAGAAAGCAAATTAAGAGAACGGTCAACTCTCTCATCTTCATAATCCTTCAAAGCCTCAACTGCCGCCATTCTCACCCATTTATTCTTACTTGATAAACTTCCAAGTATAGAGTTTAAAAGTTCAGGAGCTTTTAAATTACCTGCCACTTTTAAAGCCTCTATTTGTACCTGCAAATCTGTATCAGATATAGCTCTTTTTATACTGTCTATTGCTTCAGGAGTTTTAGCTTCTAACTTTCCAAGCCCATGTATAGACAAACAGCGCACATTAAAATCAGGGTCTTCAACACTGGACTTCAAAAAATCACTATAAGCTATTTCAGCTTCAATGTTCCCAAGCACCCATATAGCCTCTGCCCTCACCTCTCTTCCGCCGTTTTGGGCAGCATTGAGTACTTCTAATAAAACTTTTTCATCATCCTTATTATTCTGCAATTTCTTTGATGCTTTATTAACATCATCAAGCCTTCTTAAAGTTAAATCTTTCTGAGAACAAGATACAGAAAATAATATTATAATGATAATGCTTAAAACTTTTTTCATTTATAAACTACTCTTTATTTTATTAATAGCCTCTTTTGCTTTTTCGATATTTTCTATAGAGCCTTGAGCAAAACTATCCTTTCCGCCGCCTCTGCCGCCTGCAGTTGATATTATATCTTTAATTAAAGAATTAGCCAATATGTTTTTTTCTTTTAAAGCTTTTCCTGTAACTTGAACTATTATAGAATTATTTGTTTTACTTATCATAAAAGATATAGAATCTTTAACTCTCTCTTTTATAGTATCAGCATAAAGCCTTATATCTTTTATATCTTCGTCAAATTCTAAATTATAAAACTTAATTCCATTTAAATCTTCATAATTATCAATAAATGCTTTAGAAGATGAGCCTGATGTCTTTAATTGTTTATTTTCTTTTTGTAATTTTTTTATTTCTGCTTGCAAGTTTTCTGCTCTAATTGTTAGTTCATCTGCTTTATTTGCATTAAGTATATGGCTTAAACTTTTTACTTTATTAAATAAATTAGTAGCTTCTTTAGCAGCATTAAGCCCAGTAATAGCTTCAATTCTTCTCACACCGCTTGCAACAGAACCTTCGCTTATTATATGAAAATAACCAACTTCAGAAGTATTTGTCAAATGGCTTCCCCCGCATAACTCAACAGAAAATCCTTCTCCAATATCAAGTATTCTTACAGTATCAGGATATTTCTCTCCAAATAATGCCTTAGCTCCAGAAGCTATAGCTTCTTCTTTCGGCATATATTTTATTACCGCAGGCATTGATTTAAATACTATTTCATTAACTTGATTTTCTATGTTTATTAAAGTCTCTTCGCCAATAGAATCTGGATGAGTAAAGTCAAATCTCAAATAATCCTCGCAAACAAAACTTCCTGCCTGATTAATATGATTTCCAAGTGTTAGCTCCAAAACTTTTTGAAGTATATGAGTTGCTGTGTGATTTTTTCTTATAGCACTTCTTCTGTCAAAATTAACTAAAAGTTTTATCTCTTCCCCAACTTTTAAAGTTTTGCCTCCGCAATCAACTATATGTATAATAGTGTTTTCTTTTTTTTGCGTATCTAATACTTTTAATTTTTCTCCGCTTGCTATCTCTATAAAGCCATTGTCTCCAACCTGTCCGCCCATCTCTCCATAAAAAGGTGATACTTCTGTAATTACAGCAACATTAGAAGATGAGACACTTTCTTTCTTTTCTCCATTCTCATATAAAGCAGCTATTTTTGATTTTACTCCGTTAATTAAACTCTCTCTATCTTCGCCGACATATTTTGTTTCATAATTTTCAACAAAACCAAATTTTGATTTTTTATCTTCTCCTGTTCCTCTGCTTCTTTTTTTCTGCTCTTCCATTGCATCTTCAAAGCCTTTTTTATCAACTCTAAAACCATGGTCAGAGGCTTCTTCTTCTGTGATGTCAAAAGGAAGTCCGTAAGTATCAAAAAGCATGAAAGCATCTTTACCTGATATTAATTTACTGTCTTTATTTTCTTCCATTACACTGTAAAGCTTATTCATTCCAGCAGATATTGTACTTAAAAATTTATTCTCTTCTTCTTTTAATATCTTTTTAATATTTTCTTCTTCTTTTGGAAGATAATCATATATATCTTTATAAACATTAATTACAGCAGAAGTAAGCTCATTTAAGAAAGCTCCTTTATGCCCTAAATCATTAGCAGTTTTTAAAGCCCTTCTTAAAAGTCTTCTTAATACATATCCCCTTCCCTCATTAGATGGTTTGCAGCCTTCTGCTAAAACAAATACTAAAGCCCTTAAATGGTCAGCTAATAAATTTATCTTCGTCTTGTTAATTCCTTCATATTTAACATTAAGCTTATTTAAAATAGCATCAACAATAGGCTTCATTACATCAGTCTGATAATTGCTCTCAACCCCCTGCATAATATAGCAAAGCCTTTCAAGCCCCATTCCTGTATCTATACCAACATTCTGAAGCGGTGTCAAATTGCCATCAACATCTTGGAAAAACTCATTAAATACTAAATTCCAAAACTCTAAATACCTCTCGCAATCACATCCCACAAAACAATCAGGTTTTCCGCATCCTTTCTCTTCACCCATATCAATATAAAGCTCGCTGCAAGGTCCGCAAGCTCCGGAATCTCCCGCAGGCCCCCAGAAGTTATCCTTCTTTCCAAGCCTAACTATTTTTTCTTTTGGTATTCCTATATGCTCATTCCAAATCTTAAATGCATCATCATCTTTCTCATAAATAGATACATATATTCTCTCAACAGGAAGTTTTATTACTTGAGTTGAAAACTCCCAAGCAAACTCGATAGCCTCTTTTTTGAAATAATCGCCCATAAAACAAAAATTACCAAACATCTCAAAAAATGTATGGTGCCTTGCTGTTTTACCAATATTCTCTAAATCTGATAATCTAAAACATTTCTGTATAGTAGCTACTCTTGAATATGGTGCTTTTTTTATTCCTGCATAGTAGGGCTTAAATTGAAGCATACCTGCTGTTGTAAATAATAAACTTGGATCATCTATTGGTATTAATGATGATGATTTTTCTATAGCATGTTTTTTACTTTTAAAAAACTCTTTGAACTTTTCTCTCAACTCTAAATGTGTCATAATATCTCCTAATATATCATAACCTAATAAAAATTTTTTAAAATCTTTTCGCTTAATAATATAATTAAATCCCGCGTTTTGCAAGTAAAAGTATAATAGTTTTTTTATAAGAATTTATAATTAATAATGATTTTTAAAATGGCAATTTTAAAAAAATAATTCAAAATTTTTTGTAAAAAGTAATTATTTGCTATATAATATATATATATAGTAATATTATTTAAAAATTCAAGGATTTTGTATGACATTAGATAATGGAGTTATCGTATTAACACCTTCAGAATTTGAAACAAAAATGAAAGAATTAGATGATTTTATGATTCTTGATGTGAGAACTGAATTAGAACACAACTATGAGGGAATGATAGAAAATTCTTTATTGGTAGATTTTTTAAGACCTCGGGTATTCAAAAGAGAAGTAGAAAAACTTGATAAAAATGCTATTTATTTAATTTATTGCTCTGTTGGTAAATTGGGCATTGATGCTGCTTCATATATGAAAACCGTAGGATTTAATAATTTGTATGTACTTGAAGGCGGGCTTAAGGCTTGGAATAAGTATTGCGGCGATGATACTAAAGTTTCTAAATTCAGCAGAGAAGAAATTATAGAAAAAAGAAAAAAACTTATAATTAGATTAAATAGAATAGAAGGGCAAATAAATGGTATGAAAAAAATGCTCATTAAAGGAGAGTATTGCGGAGATATACTTAATCAGGCTTTAGCAGTTAAAGCTGCTATGGCTAGTGTTAATCAAGAAATTATGGAAGTCTTTTTAAATACTTGTATGATTTCACCAAAAGAAAAAGATGATTTCTTTAGATATATGAAAAAATTAATAAAATAAATTATAAATTTTTTATAATAAAAAACCCTTCTGAGATTTTCATCAGGAGGGCTTTTTAATAATGTTTATTTTTATCTTTAAGAATTCTCGGAAGCAACAGAATTGTTACCATTAAACTTATTCATATCTACTTCTTTACAAATCTTTCCAGCAGCTGCTGCTGTAATCATACCATCATTAACATTAAGCAAAGTTCTGCCCATATCAATTAATGGTTCTATTCCTAATAGTATAGCAACTAATTCAACAGGGAAGTTTAAAGCAGAAAGTGTGATAAGAGCAGCATTGGTAGCACCGCCTCCAACTCCAGCTATACCAAAACTTCCTATAGCTATTATTAATACAACCTTTATTAAAAATAAAGGCTCAAAAACATTAATACCCAAAGTAGGTGCTATCATAGTAACAACCATAGCAGGATATATTCCCGCACATCCATTTTGTCCTATAGTAACAGCAAGTGAAGCTGATAGATTAGAAACTCCTTCAGATATACCCATTTTATTTTTTAAAGTGTCTACTGTCATAGGCAAAGTACCAGCACTAGTTCTTGATGAAAAAGCAAAAGCTAATGTAGGCAATGCTTTAGAATAATATTTTACAGGATTATATCCAAATATCATAAGTATAATGCTATGAACTATAAGCATAATAAATATTGCTATATATGAAGCTAATAAGAATTGACCTAATTGTGCAAAGGCTTTTAAATCACTAGTAGCCATAAATTTAGCCATTAAAGCTAATACACCGTAGGGAGTTAATCTCATTACTATGCTAACTATTCTCATTACTATCTCATGCAAAGAAAACATTATCTTTCTAAAAAAATCAAAAATTTCTGACTTTTTCTTTTTGATACCCAAAGCAGCCATTCCAACAAAAGCAGAAAAAAATACAACAGATAAAGTAGGTGAGCCGCCGCCGCCTGCTAAAGCACTAAATGGATTTGTAGGTATAATCTCTAATAATTGCTGAGGTACAGGTTTAGAATTAAATGCCTCTAATCTGTTCTCATAATTTAAAGCCCCTTGAGAATAATCTCCAACTATTGCCTGTATCTTTGAAGCATCTAATCCGAATCCTTTAGAAATTAATATACCAACCAAAGCAGATATGGCTGTTGTTATCATCAAAATTGATATTATTATCATAGTCATCTTTGCTATATTAGAATCACCTTTTATATTTAATAATGCCATAGTAATAGAAATAAATATTAAAGGCATAACTAACATTTGTAATAATCTTACATAAC
>CAKVCJ010000006.1 GCA_934725655.1 uncultured Brachyspira sp. | reverse complement strand
CATTTCCAATTATATTTTTTGGAAGCGAATCAATCATTTTATCGTAAGTGTTATTATAATAATAAAATTTTTTATAATCCGCCAATCTTTTTTTCGCTATTTCCAAAATATTTTTATCTCTTTCAAAACTATGAACCTCAAGATTCAAATCTAACATAGCTTTAGTATGTCCGCCTTCGCCCAAAGTCGCATCAACGACTATATTTGAATTTTCGGGAATAAAACTTAAAACTTCTTTAATCATAACGGGCTTATGAATTATTTGAGATTCCATATTATCCATTTGTAATATTATCGGTTTTTTTATCATATAAATGACTTATGCTATTGACATTTTTTATTAATATGTTATAATTTAATCATTAAAAAATAATGTATGCATTTTATATGTTTGGTTTGCCACTACAAAATAAATTTTTATTTGGATGATAAATATAGAAAATATGCATTCATAATATTTTTAATAACTTTTATGATTTTTATGTCAATGCTATTGAGTATATTTATAATAGATAATCAATTACAAAGAAAGGAATACTCATATAGTTAAACAGATTTATTTTTAATAACTCAAAGTGATTACGGGTATGTTTATGAAGCTAAAATAGATTTCAATAGTTTATTATTCAAAATTAAAGATGATTCTATTAGATTTGTAGATGATAATTTGATTATAAATTACGGCTGTAAAGTAAAAATAACAAATAAACCAAATATTTCATGGTATAGCGCAGATATGGCTTATACTAAAAATAGTACATTTATCATTAATAATGACACTTCTAATATACTAATGCGTATATATACGATTCTAAAATACCTACATTTATAGGAGATAAATATAAAATAACTATATTGGTAAAACAAATACCTAACTATGGACAATAGAATGTCATATTAACGGAAAAAAGGATTTTACCCCTATAACAAATAAACAAATATCAAACGATTATATTATATTAACCAAAACTAAAACCGTTTTAAATAAATCTGTAAAAAATTTAAATTTAGTATTTAAATTTCCAAACGGAGTTACAGAAATAGAATCTATCCTAATATAAAATATAAATGGTAAATTTCGTTTCATTGGAAAAGATAATCGTATAATATTTACTTCATTATATAATATGGATTTATTAAATCACTTTGAAATTAAATATACTACAGAATTTAAATATTCACTAGTATGCTTTTATCTTATAATTTTTTCCATAGCATATTTTGTATTTTTATGGATAGTTTTATTAAATAAATTAAAATTAGATTTAGATTTTAATAATATTTTATATTTATTTATAATTGTATTTTTGTTAACTATCATTAATATTATAAACTATTCAAATTATTATTCTTATAAAGAATTTATTATGTTTTTTATAATATCTTTCATATCTTCAACATTATTATTTTTTATATTTAATTTTATAGCAGAAAAAAATATTTGAAATTAGAAAAAGTATTTTTGTTTAATTTTATTATAATAGGCATTTTATATATATTAATATTCCCTCCTATGTAAGCACCCGATGAAGGCAGTCATTATATAAGAACTTATGATATATCTAAAGGAATTATAATTGATAAAAATGGCAGTTATTTACCTTGTGAAGTATTATATATTTACAAAACATATAGAATCTTATTCTGATATATTCGATAATATAAAAATAAAACCTGGTGATAAAAATATACATATTGTAAATTCCGCATGGCCTTATTCTACAATCTCCTATTTTCCGCAATGCATAGGAATGTTGTTTGGGAGATTATTGAAAATACAAAGTTATCTTGAAATACATTTTGCAAAAATTACAGCATTGGTATTAGCATGTTTTTCTATTTATTTGTCTATAAAATATATACCTTTTAAGAAAATGACTTTATATTTTATATCTTTTCTTACTATGGTTATTCAATAAACCGTTTCCTTTTCTGCCGATTCCGTATTGATATGGGCTTCTTTATCATATATCTTTAATTCTATATTTAAGATATTCTAGAAATGATTTTTTGTCATATAGTAATTATCTACTGTTCTCATTTCTATTATTAATAATATTTATAACAAAAAATGTATATTTATTTTTAGCTTTTTTACTTTTATTAATACCTAAAAATAAATTCAAAAGTAATAAATATACATCTGTATTTTTAATTATATTTTTTATGTTTATGCTTTATTTTATTTGGAATAAAATTAACGATTTGTATGGATATTCGTTTAGCGTAAATGATTCTGAATTAAATAGAAATCTTATAATCACTAATCCAGTAAAATATTTTATAATTTTTCTTAATACTTTGTTTGTAAAAAGTAATTTTTATTTTTCTACTATGATAGGTTGCTATTTAGGATGGCTAAATATTGATATAGGAAATTTTTATTATTATTGTTTTGTTCTGTTGTTTATAGTATTTTTACTGTTTGATTATAGTGAGGAAATAAAAATTGATATAAAGATATTGTCTTTTATAATTATAGTGATTACTTTTGGTATGATATTAACAGCATTATACTTAGTTTGGACTCCGCATAAATATATTTTCATAGAAGTAGTTCAAGGAAGATATTTTATTCCGATATTATTACTATTATTTATGGCGTCAAATTGCAAATCTTTTAAGGCTAAGCCTAATCTAAAAAATAGATCTTTATTTTTAATTATTTCAATGCTTCATATAGGAATATTATATGAGATTTTTAATAAATTTTATTTAAATTAAAGCTTAAATAAATAATGGTATAAGGAGTAAAGTAAGAATATAAAAAAATTATCACTATTTATATGGAATAGAAAATATTATATTTTATTAAATAAAAATGTGTTTTTTAATACTCATTTTAGCTTTATTCTATTAATTAGTTTAGTATAACATATTTTTTATCTAATATTAATCCTTAAATTTATTTTTTATAATTATTATTTGCATAGAGAAATTTATAAAAATTCTAAATATAATATTTTACAAATTTACAATATAATGTATAATATTATTTATGGAAGTTTGTTCTTATGCTTTTAACGACCCAAAAACAGTTTTATTAAAGTTGAATGGTAATAAATGTAATATGAACTGTCTATATTGTTCAGAAATAATAAAAGATTTTAGAGATGAGCAAATAAAATTCAATTTTGATAATATAATAAATATTATTTCTACACTTCCAAAAGATACTCATATAATATTCCATGGAGGAGAACCTACTCTTATAGGTATTGATAATATTGATAAGATTTTATCTCATATAAAAAAATTAAATTTTGAAAAGAAACCGTCTATACAAACTAATGGATACTTAAATAATGAATGGGTAGATTATTTTTACCATAATAAAAATGATTTGGATTTAAGCGTTAGTTTAGATGGTGATTTTAAATCTAATTATTTTAGAATTATAAATAAAGAAAACTCTTTTAATAAAGTGGATAATTTCTTACATTCGATAGATTCAAAAAATATAAAATTTAGATGTATAGCAACTATAAATTCTAAATCATATAATTCGGTAAATAGTATAATGAAGTATTTTTCCGGTTTTAAAAATATTAAATTTTTAAAACTTAATCCATGCTTTGATATAGATGATAATGGCTTGAAAGAGTGGGCTATTACACCTAAACAATATTTAAAAGCTCTAAAAAATGCGTTTAATTATATGATAAAATATAAAACATATAATAATTTTAAATTGGACCCAATAACGGATATAATATCTGGACTTAATTCGCATGTAAATAAATTTATGATAAAATGTAATAAATTTTATTCTATATATTCCGATGGTTCTATAAGATATTGCGATGCAATGCATACTTATGAAAAAAGCGAAACAATTTTTGATTCATATCCAAAATATATAGAAGAAGAAATAGAATATTGCAAAGAATGCAGTATGCTAAAATTATGCTCTGGCGGTTGTCCTTCAATAATAAATATTTATAAAAAATATAATAGAGATTTATTGATAGAATATTGTCAATACAGAATAGAGATAAAAAATTATATATTATATTATTTAAATAAATAACGAGGAGTATTATATGATACCGTATGATTGCATGATATATTTTTCTAAAAAGCAGTATGATAAATGTCTGGAAATTTTAGAAAAAAAATATAATCATAATAAAGGTGATAAAAACGACATATTATTCAAAAAGGCGGAAATTTATTATGAATTAGCTAGGATAGAGAATAATATAAACCATCTAAATAAAGCGGAAAATTTCATAAATAAAATTGATGATAATGATAAAACCTATAATGAATATTCTATTTTAGCTTCTATTTACAATGAAAAAATTAAATTATTAGAACCTAAAAAATATGAAAAAAAAATAAAATCTTATTATAGAAAAGTAATAGAGTATTATAACAAGGCAATAGAATTTGTCGATAAAGTTGATTATATTTTCAATGATAAAAGGTATGAATATATTGTTCACAAAGCAAATGCATCGCATAATTTGAAAGAAATTGAAGGCGATAATGAAATTGAATATAGTAAAATTATAGAAGATTATGAAAATGCTATTAAAAGTAATGACAGTAGCGTATATGAAAGCGCAATTATTGGATATTATAATATAAAAATATTAGAGTTTGAAAAATCTAATATAGATGAATTCTTAAAAATATTTGAATATGATAATTTAATTAATAAAGATAAGTGCAAAAATATTATAGATATTCATTTTATAATTCATAGAGTTATAGTATATATTTCTAAAAAAGTATATATTTCTAAAAAAGTATATATTTCTAAAAAAGTATATATTTCTAAAAAAGTATATATTTCTAAAAAAGAAGGCAATATTACTGATGATGAATTTAATAATATTTTAGGAAGTATTGCGAAATTTGATTATATCTGGGAAAAAGAAGAATATTTTAATTCTGTAGTAAGTAATAAAGATAAATATAAAAAAGAATTAAAAGAATTATGGATATTACAATATATGCTTTTAGATTTATTATCTATTAAGAAGAAAGGGAATATAAAAGATATTAGCACCTACATGAGCATAGGAGTATTAAAGGCTTTAACAAAGGACCCTAAAAGTAAATTAAAAATGTTTAGTATATCTAAAGTTAATGACCCTAAAGAGGGTAAAATACTGCATGATATCTTAAATAAGAATTTAATATATATAGATTCTAACGATATAGAAAATAATTTTGCTGTAAAGAAAAAAAATATATCGTTCACTATTTTGCAAGAATCTTTTACAAGATTAAGAGATTCGCTTACGATGTTTAGATTATATGGCAAAAATACTAAATATAGTATAGATGGAAAAGATGAAGGAACTGGAGTTTGTCTAGTATTCAATAAAAATTTATTTGATACTTTTTTCTATCATCCATCCACGCCTATAGCCGATGAGCAGAATAAATTATTGCCTATATATTTTGTTTTATATTACAATAGAGAGCAGAATAAATTAATATTTAATCCAACCGCTTCCGACTACAAAAACATAGAGGTTGATTTAAATAAAAAGGATTATAGATGGAATAATAAGAAAAATAAAAAAGATGATAATCTTAAATTAGGGGATAGAGTAGGTTATATATTTAATAGAATTTTTGAAAAATTAAAAGACTTAAAAAATGATAAAGAAGCGTTAAATAAGGCGTATAGATTATTGATTAATATACGGTATCTAATTAAAGACAGCGCATTTGTAGAAGAGCAAGAGATGAGAATATTAAGAATAGCTAAATTATCGGATAGCGACATATATTATGATAATGGTAAAGATTCTTTATGTAAGGAATATGTAAATATTTTTGAAAATGACGCTTTAAGAGAAATAATAATAGGTCCAAAAGTAAAAGAGCCTGTATCGTTAATAGAAGAGTTGCAAAATGCATTTGAAAACGATATGAAAGCCCCTTACGGATTGAAATTTACTATTTCTAAATCGCCTTTAGCGTAAATATTATGCAAGGCGTTTAGTATTCTTTCTTTTTGCAAACTTGAAACTATTATTGGTTTTAGCTCGTCAAATCCAAAAGCATCCGTATATTCCGACCAAGGACCTTCGCAAATAGAATATAACGCGCATTTTTTACAATTTGCGCCTTTGGATTTTATAGAATGTCGTATTTTATTCCAATCAAAAATATCTTCATGAACCTGCGAACATATTTCGGAGCTTTTTAAATATTTTAATTCCCCAACTAAATGCATATGTTTATATATTATACAGAAAGGTATGGCTTCAAATTCTATATTTATATTATATATTTTTGAATTTTCTATTATTTTTTCTAATATAGGCTGCAAATATGAATATTTTGGTATAACATCGTTAAAATTTTTTCTGGCGTTTCCTTGACCATGCGGAAATGCAAAACATATATATTTAACTCCTAACTCATTAGCTACATTTACTATATAGGGTAATTCTTCGGCGTTAATTTTAGATATAACTACTTTTAATATAACAATTTTATTAATATTTATAATGGCGGAAATTCCTTTTATAGTTTCATTAAAACTTCCTTTAATACAGGTTATATTGTCATGCGTTTTCGCTTTCGCTCCATGTAAAGCGACTACAAATTTTATATTATCAATATTTTTTATAGAATTTAAAACAAATTTTTTATATAATCTTCTGCCGTTGGTTTGTATAGTTATAAAAAGATTATTATCGTTGCATTTTTTTAATAAAATATCAAAATCTTTTCTTAAAGTAACTTCTCCTCCAGTAAGAACTATTTTATCTATGCCTTTATTAATGTTTTCATTTATTAGATTTAAACATTCTTCAGTAGTTAAATCCGCATTAATATTATTATTAATAAGTTTATCGTTGCTATCGGCTATAACGCAATGTTTGCATTTATTATTGCATGAATATCCGACTTTTAAATCGTAAGTTAACATTATTTTGCCTTTAAATAGTTGTATAATTCTATCAACTCTTTTTTATTAAGTTCTTTTATTCTCATGCTAATGCGTATATTTTTTATATTTTCTATTTTTTTATCGTATCTTATAAAATCCGATATTTTACCGTTAAGCCATGTTTTTACTAAATATCCATTTACTTTACTATTTAATCCTTTTTCGGATAAACCCGTTTCATTACAGCTATCGCATGGAACTTCATAATCAATGCCTTCAAAGACTCCTTCTTCTTTTAATACTTTTTTACCGCCGCAATATTCGCATGGATAATCTTTTCTAATTTTATTTATATCTGTATGTATTTTTTTATATCCAAATAATTCATATACAAAAGATGAATATTTAGAATCAGGAAAACATTCTCTTAAAATATCGTCTTTAGTTTTATTAATTCCTTCATAATCGCAAATTATAACTTTATTATTAACCGATATATTTTCTATTATTTTATTTGCATAGTCTTTAAATGGATTTATATTTTTTAATACTATATTGAAACCATAAAAACTTGAATATAATAATTCAATAAGCTTTAATTTAGCTTGTTTATAAAAATCTAATTTAGAAACATCCTCGTTTAATTTTATATCTTTACCTAATATTTCTGATAAATCTTTTATAATATCTATATTAGAAAGTATTTTATAATTTTTTTCTATAGTATCTGATAATATTGTTCTAATATCTTTTCCGTTTACTAAATAATTTATATCATGATTTAATATATTTCCATTACAAATAGGGCATACTATTTCGTTTTTTGACTTATTTATAATGTCTTTTAATTTGCTATTAGATTGCTTCATATATTTTTTTATCAAAAAAATCATACCCTTCCAATATCGCCTTGTATTCTTATCGGTATCATAGAAATCTGTTTTCCAATATCCATATAAAAATATTGTTTTTTCTTCTTTATTCATAGAACTGAATTCTTTATTTAAATCTAACCCCGTCTCTTTTTTTACTTCTTTAAATAAGAATTTTATTTTCTGATAATTATAATTTTTTATAGCTTTCATTATATCGTCTTCAAATAATCCATTCCATAAATTTTTATTTTCATTCTTTATTATTTTTGATATATCGAAAGATTCTATATTAGAATTTCCTTGACAACATTTACAAAGATTTTCTTGATTATAATAGTCAAAGTATTCTATATTTTCGGATTTATTATTATTCAATAATAAAATTCTATTTACTAACCCTGCGCATTCATATAAAAATGTATTTTTACTATATAACTGCTTTTCAAAATCAATAGTTATCTCCGGAATTACATTGTCAGAATAGTAATCTCCATATATCCATCTCGCAGTTTGAGATATATTTTTTAATATGCCTCCTCGAAATATATTTTCGGATTTATTAAAATAGTTTTCTATATTGTCCTTTATATATTCTATGCCGTTATTTTTAGGAATAGCCGATTTTATTATTATATGTTTTTTGTTTATACATTTTTTATTTTTATAAAATTCAAAATTGTTAACAAATTTTAATTCAGATATAATATCATCCGTTCTTTTTCCAAAGTCTATTATAAAATCGCTATTCTTTATTAAATAATCGTTATGTTCTATCATAATAGCGGTAATATTTTTATCGTTTAAAATATTTCTGATGTATTTCATAAATTTATTTAATATATTTTGAGAAAGTCCTTTTGAAGGTTCGTCAAATATAAACAATATTTTTTTATTAGGATATACAAATAATTCTGATATTAAGTGAATACATTGAAATTCTCCAGTAGATAAAGTTTGAATTTTTCTATTAAGATTTAAATATCCTAATCCTAAATCTATAATAGAATTAAGGTATATATATGATTTATCTTTTTGCGGTATAAAATTAATTATATCTTCTATAGAAGCATTATTATCAATATTTTTAATTTTTGATATATTATTTTTTATATCTAAAAATGTTTCTATAGTAGATTTTGATGTTATAGACTGATTTCTATTTTGTCCTATCAAAATTAATTTAGAATTTTTATATAATTTTTCAAAAATTGGAGCTATACAATCTTTTACTAAAGTTGACTTCCCGCATCCAGATTCTCCTATTATGGCGGTTAGTCTATTTTCAGGTATCTTTAATTCTTTTATATTTATATTGCGTTTATGTAAATTTTTTAGTATATAATAGCTATCAACTTCATTAACGTTAATTTCAAACATCTCTTCCAATGGTCGAGGGGACTCTTTTACAATTTCACCTCCATATTTTCCGCTTTTTGGTCCAAAAAATATTTTGTTTTCAGCAGAATTTATAACAGTATCGCTATGGTCTATAAACCATAATTGATTGTCAACTCCTAAATTTCCTATGTTATTTAATATATTATATAAACTATTTGTATCCAAACCTATAGATATTTCGTCTATTATTAATAAAGAACTATGGCTATATGTCATAAATTCGGATAATAATAGTCTTACATATTCTCCGCCTGAAAGAGTGCTAACTATTCTATCGAGCGACAAATATCCTATATTTAATTTAATCATATTATCGAGCATTTTTATTATATCGGAAGTGAATCCTAAATAATCTGACAATTTCATCAATGTAAATATGTTCATGCGGTTAAAATCTATAATATTATATTCTTTATCATTACATAAGATTGTATATTTTGTAATTTCATTAGAATATCTATTGGAATTACATTCTTTACATTCAATTCCAGAATTAGAGCCTCTACCTTTACATTTTTTGCACCAAAATCTAGAGTTATTAAATGAAAAAAATTCTGAAGGGCATTTATATTTTTTAGCAAATATTTTTCTAATATTTTTAAATATTGTCGTATGTGTTCCAACAGTAGACCTTACATTTGAAGTCATAGAAGTTTTTTCTAAAAAAAATGATAAAGGAATATCTTTAATATTTTGAGCTGAAAAATTTGTTTGTAGAAATTCTGAAAACAAAAATCTGTATTCGCTTTTAGGCAATAATGTAACTATACGCTTTAAAGATTCATCGCTTATAACTTTACAAAATGTAGTTTTCCCTGAACCCGATAGTCCCGATATAGATATTGAACAATCTAATTCTATATTAGTATTTAAATTTAATATATTGTTAGCCGTTAAATTTTTTATTATCATAAATGTATCGTGCCTAAAAATTTTTTAAAATCTTTTCTAGAATTGCAAAAAGTATTGTCTTTATATTCTACTAAACAACCAGAACCGCACCATTCATAAATATAACATTTTTGACATTTGTTGTCAATAGTGGGAATATCATTAATAATATGACTGCAATAATTAGTGTTATATTCTTTATTATAAAATGTTCTAAAATAATTGCATTTGTTTTTGTCTGATGAATAAATACAAATTTTATGGTCTGTTAATAAAGAAATAAATGGTTGTATATCTATAAGTTTGTATTTTTTATGTTTTATCCAATATAACAGAAGTTCTTTTAGCATATCATTATATTCTTTTTCAGTTATATAAAAATTTGTGTAATGCTCGGAATATCTTATTTTATTTATGGTTAAATATTTAATATTATATTTAATTAGCTCATCTATAAATTCTTTAAAATAATTTAAATTATATTTGTGAGCCACTGAAACTACTCCTATATTGCTTAATCTATTAGACGCCATTAACATGTTGTTTATGACTATATTTCTATATTCAAAATTTTCTGATTTTCTTAAATCTCTAATTCCATACGGGTCTAAAGATATGGATACTTCAACTCCATATTTAAGAAAAATTTCTATAAAATCATTATCTATTAGTGTTCCGTTAGTTTGAACTTGTATCCTATATTTATTTCTGAAGTTATTTTTTATAAAATAAAATATATTTTCTAAATTATCTTTTCCAAATAACAAAGGTTCTCCGCCATGGAAAAGTATAAGTATATATGGATATTCTTTAAATTGAGATAGATACTCTTTAACTTCATCTAATTTAGCGTATGTTAAATTATTTATTTTATTATATTTACTAAAGTTATGCTCATAGCAATATAAACACTGCATATTGCATAAATTAGATGCCAGATTTAAAATTATTGTTATTCCTCTATCCATTTTTTAATGCCTTAAAATATAACTCATTAGATAATTTTTCGCAATATTCTTCTAATTTATTATAATCGTTATTATTTATGATTATTTTTTCTTTTATATGATTAGAATTATACTTTAGATAAAAATCTCTAAAATATTTTAATTGCGGCAAGTATTCTCTCCAAGTTCTTTTTATATTTCTATTTTCTATTCTATTATTTGCTTCGTTTTCATCTATATCGATGATTATTAATTTATCTATGTATTTTATATTTGAGCATAAACCAAAAGCATTATTAGTATTTTCATTAAAAGCGTAATTAAAAGTCGCTATATCCGTTAATACCCCCCTTATACAAATTGCCAAACCTCCTAAACTATTTACATATTTTTCTGATTCTATTCTATTTTCCGTTAAATATTTAATAATTTTTTCTTTTCCATATTCTATATCTAAATTTTCTATAAATGATTTTGCCTCCACTCCGTATTTAAATTTAGAATATGGTTGTCCAATGATTGATAATGGATAGTTTTCTATATACCTAAATCTTTCTTTTATTTTTACTGCTAACAAATTAGCAAAAGTATCTTTACCGCTGCCGTCTATCCCTTCAATTAATATAAACATATTTGGTAAAGTCTCTTTCTTAAAATTCTTATTAATAATTAAATAATTATCGCTAGCAAATTTGTTTAAGCTATATATTGTTTTATAATCTAAATAATTATCAGATATATAATCTAAATTATTATAGTCTTTATCTCCAAATAAAACGCAAGAAGCAAATATATCTGCATATTTACCGCCATAATTCCCCGATAAATATTTATAGAACAAAGAATAATTATATTTTGGGATGTATAATATATTATTTTCTTCTGCAAATAAATTAGAATCTAATAATGAGCTAAAGTATTTATTAATAGTCTCTTTAATAACTCCTATATTTGAGGATTTTATAATTATATCATGATATCTAGATATATTATTTATTCTTTTATAAAAATAGAATTCTTTAGTTCTAAATGAAGATAAATACGAATCGCCATTTATATATGAAACGCTATTATGTCCTACACCTATTATATTTCCAATATAACCATATTCAACTTTTGAGTAATTAGACTCTTCTATATTTTCTTTTAGAAATATAAATTTAGATTTTCCTAAGCTTTTATACCCATCTATGTTGTATGATAATTTATATAAAGAATCGTATATATTTATTAATCTTTTTAATCCTCTCCCTTTAGTGTTAGGGTAGAAAACAATAGAATCTGGGCATAATTTTAATACATTAAAAATATCTTCTTCTAAAATAAATTCATCAAAAATTAAATCTATATTAATAATATTATTAATATTATTCTTTTTTATATTATCCATAATATCTTTTATAATGTAAAAATTATATTTTTTTCTATTATATTTTTTTAATAGACTTTTATCGAAACTCTGAACGCCTATAGAATATCTATTAAAAAACTTATTATTAGTATAATCGAAATTACAAATGGTTGGATATAATTCCATAGATATTTCTTCAGCAATTATATCATAATGATTAAATATATTTTCTATAATATTTATTTGTTCATTGTTTAGCAAAGATGGCGTTCCTCCTCCAAAATAAATACTTTTTAAATTATTATTTCTAATATTTTTTAAAATATATTCTAGTTGATTAATTAATGTGTAAAAATAATTATTCTCTATTTTTGTAGCGGAAAATTCTAAATTATCTGTATAATGGCAGAAATAACATTTTTTATTACAAAATGGAATATTGATATATATAGCGTCTGTAAAAAAATTAGATTCAAACATAATATTTTATTCCTTAAAATCTTTTGCAAAAGAGAACAATATAATTTTAGATTTACAATAATCTTGATACAACGATTTATTTTTATATAAATAATACCTTTGAGAAATACAACCGCCTGAACATAAACAAAATATATCGCATTTTTTACAATCTTCTAAAATATTTTTTATAATTTTATCGTCATTAAATATAGAATGAGAAATATTTTCATTTAAAATAAGATTAATATCATTATTGATTCTAAAATCATCTGTAGAAAAACAATCACAAGGAGAAATAATATTATTTGGATATAACGATATAAATTGGTAACATTTATTAGTATTATAATTGCAATATTTAGATTCAATATTATTAATTTTTTGGAATATGCTTAGAATTGGCTCTATAGCAACTCTTTTATATAATTTCTTCTTAATATATAGCTTTGTGATATCAATTATGAAATTAGAGAATTCTGTTGGCGTAATACTATCGCTTGTTAGGTGATTATTTATCATATTAAATAACGGGTTTATTTTAACAAATCTTAAATTTTTAATACTCTCTATAATTTCTATATATTCTTTATAAAACGGTAGAGAATTTTTAGATATAACACTTAGCATACCAGCCGATATATTATTTTCTCTTAATAATTCATAAGCATTTATAACATCTTTATAAGTATTTTTTTTATTATAATCTGTTCTTAAAGAATTCATACAATAAGTGCCATCTAAACTCAATGATATTTCAATGTTTAAATTCTTATATTTTTCGAATAAAATATATATCCATTCTTTATCTAATAACAAACCGTTAGTTTGTAAATATATATACATTATCTTATGCGGATAAAAAGGTTTTATAGTTTCAAGCAAACTAATGAATTTATCTTTACCAATAGTTAGCGGTTCTCCACCATGAAAAGTCACAACTATTTTACCTTCAATATTATTTAATAAATTTAATAAATACTCTGAAGTTATTTGCATATTGCAGTCTAAAGATTTATTTTTTTCAAAACAATAATCGCAATCTATATTACAATATGAACCATTAACTTTTAATATTAAATTTAATATTTTTTTATCATCATAAAAAGTAATATTTTTTTGTAACATGTTTAAAAATATAATTACCAATTACTATGATTATCTGTATGAAAAGCGCCTAATCCCGTATCAAGATATTCTTTTTTCTCAGATAAAAATTTAATAAAGTCATCTACTTCTTTTTCAGTTAATTCAATTTCTAAATCATCAGAAACATTTTCCATATATAGAAACCTCCAATTTTTAAATTTAACGAATGTATATATTATACATAAAATACAATAATATGTCAATAATTAAGTGTGTAAATATTACTAATAAAAGACATAAAATAAAATTTATTTTGATTTTTATAGTTTATTATTTAGTAATGATTTAAGTTAATATTTTCTAGAAGTTTAGTTTTCTATATCTTATTATCCCTAATCTAACATATTTATACAATTAATTCTCATTATTAAATAGCATAGAATTATTATGAAATTTATAAAGAATAAGAAAAATTATATTTTTGATATATATGCCGAATATGTTGACTATAGAAACTCTATATTACTCAACATAAAATTATTTTTTATCAATATATGCTTTATATTAAAAAACTGCTCTAAAATGAAAACATATAAATCTAAATTTATCTATTCCCAAAATAATATGTTATCAATATCCTCAAGTTATAATAATGTAGAAGTTAAAAAGTTATATGTAAAATTTAGGATTTTATTTTTAATTAATATAGTTTTCGCTTTAATTCCAGAGGATTTATTAGTAAACAGGTATTATAAATATTTATAGCGGTAAATCATTTTATTATAAGCATTATACAAATTATAATATAAAACCTAAAGATATAAAACTTATAGCATATTACCTTACCCAGTTTCATCCTATACCTGAAAACGATAAATGGTGGGGAAAGGGCTTTACGGAATGGGCTAATGTCGTAAAAGCGCTTCCACAATTTAAAGGACATTACCAACCAAGATTACCTGGAGATTTAGGATATTATGATTTAAGATTAAAAGAAGTTCATGAAGAACAGGTAAGAATAGCTAAAAATTATGGAATATACGGATTTTATTATTATTTTTACTGGTTTGATGGTAAGAGGCTTTTAGAACAACCTTTAGATTTGGTTTTAAATAATCCTGATTTAGATTTTCCTTTTTGTTTATTTTGGACTAATGAATCTTGGGCAAGGAGATGGGATGGAAGCCAAGAAGATATTTTAATAGAACAGAAATATTCTGATGAAGATGATTTAAATTTAATAAAATTTTTATTTCCTATCTTTCAAGATAATAGATATATAAGGGTTAATAATAAGCCTCTTTTAAATATATATCGTCCTACGCTAATGCAAAATATGAAGAAAACAATCAATATGTGGAGAAAATATTGTATAGATAACGGTGGTTTTAATTTATATATTACTATATCTAATACCCATAGCGTAGAAAATCCTGAAAAATTTGGAGCGGATGCATATATAGAATATGCAATCGGAAGAGTAAATAATTATGATATTAATAAATTAGAACTTTTTAATAATAATTACACATCTGGAGCATGGATTGTAGATTATAATGATATAATAGATTATTCTTATAATAAGGCTATTCCAAATTATAAAGAATTTAGGTCTTTATGTCCCGATTGGGATAACGAAGCAAGAAGAGCAGAAGGCAAAGGAGGAACTATAATAAACTCGACTCCGTATTTATATAAATTTTGGCTTGAACATTTAATAAATAATACAAAAGAGAATTTTGAAGGATATGAAAGATTAGTATTTATAAACGCTTGGAACGAATGGGCAGAAGGCGCTTATTTAGAGCCTGATTCAAGAAACGGTTATGCATATTTAGATGCTACAGCTAGAGCTTTAATAGATTCTAATTCAATAATTGGGGATAACGAAGTCATATGTAAATATAATAAAATAATACCATTTAGTTATGAAAAGATTTTCGAATATAATAATATATCTAATAATGATATTATTTTAAATACATTATCTAAAAAATGTAAAAATGCTATAATCGTATTTGACCATAATTTAGGAGACGGAGCCGATATATATTTAGATGAGAAAATTAAAGAAAATATACAAAATAACATTATAACTTTCGTTATATATACAAATAATGATAAATATTTTATGGAAGTAAATTATAAATATGATAAATATTATTATTATTTTTATGATTTAAAAAATATATATTTTATATACGATTTGTTTTTAATAGAAGAGATATTTGTAAATAATCTTGCTTCGTATAAAAAATATTTATATCAAGTAATTAACTATGTAATAAATATTTCAGAAGAAAAAAAGATTAATGTTATTCTTCCTGTTCATGATTATTTTTATATATGTCCTCGTTGTTTTTTACTTTATAAAAATAAATATTATTGCAATATACCAAGTGATTTAAAAATATGTAATAGCTGTATAAAAGGTTTATATTTTAAAAATATTAAAAAATTTAGAGAGATTTTTCAATGTTTGATTAATACATCTAACAAAATATTATTTTTCTCCAATTCTTCTAAAGATATTTTTAGTAAAGTATATTTTATAAACGAAGAAAAAATAAAAATAATTCCGCATAAAGTTAATTGGATAAATAGAATTCCGATTAATTCAATCAAAAAAGATAAATTGCATATTGGAATTTTGGGTAAAATAACTAAAATTAAGGGCTATTCTATATTAGAGGATTTGTTAAATTTATCGTCTAAAAATAACAATATGCATTTTTATTTAATTGGAGATATTCTTAATTCAGATATAATAGAGTATCATAATATTACTATACATGGAGAATATAAACATGAGAATTTAGTAGAAATTGTTGAAAAATACGATATAGATATTTTTATAATGCCGTCTATATGTCCAGAAACATTCTCATACACTACGCAAGAAATTATTTTAATGGAAAAACCTATAATATGTTTTAATTTAGGAGCTCAAGCGGAAAGAGTTTCAAAATATGATAAGGGTTATATTGCCGAAGATATTTCAGCGGAATCTATGTTTGAATATATTATGAAATTTTATAATAGTAAAATAGGTAACAATTAATGAAACAAATTTTTGAAATTGATAAAATATTTGAAGTTGGCAATATTATTATAAGCATAAAATCATTTATTACTAAAGATAGCAGAGTAAAAATAGTTGTCAAGTTTTTTAATTTTATAAGTATATGCTTATTTTTCAAAGATAAAAACATATATAGTAAAGAAATTAGAAATACATATATTATAGATTATGAAATTTTAGAAAAATTTCGTCCTATATATGTAAAATATGATAAAAAAGATAAATTTGAAACTGATATAAAAACAATAGCATGGTATTTGCCTCAATTTCATACATTTAAAGAAAATGACGAGTGGTGGGGAAAAGGCTTTACGGAATGGACAAATGTAAAAAAAGCTTTGCCTCTTTATGACGGACATTATCAGCCTAGAACTCCTCATAAAGATATCGGTTATTATGATTTATCTGATGTAAATGTTATGAGAAAGCAAGTAGAAATAGCAAAAAATTATGGCTTATACGGTTTTTGTTTTTATCATTATGATTTTTCTGGAAAAAGGCTTATGCAAAAAGTGGTTGATAACTATATAAAATATAAGGATATTGATTTTAATTTTTGTTTAAGTTATGCCAATGAAAATTGGACTAAAAAATGGGACGGAGCTGAAAATGATATTTTAATAAAGCAAGATTATTCTGAAAAGAATGATAAAAAATTTATAGAATCCTTGCAAGCCTATTTAGATGATAAAAGATATATAAGAATAGATGATAAGCCTGTTTTATTAGTTTATAAACCTTTTATATTTCCTAACATAAATAAAACTACCGAAATTTGGAGAAATTATCAAATTAAGAAAACAGGAAAAGATTTATTTTTAATTTTTACAGTAAGCGCTCTTTTTGATAAATCAAAATGTGAAGCCAAATATTTTGGATTTGATGAATATGTAGATTTTACTATACATAATGCAATGAACGGAAGAAAATTAAGGGTAAACGGAAAAGCTAATGTAAGAAGTTATAGAGAATTTGTAAATGAGATAGTTAATTTAGATAATTTTGCTAATATTAAATCATATAAAGATTTATTCTTAATGTGGGATAATTCTCCGAGAACAAAAAAACATTCTATATTGGATAATTTTTCTTTTGATTTATATAGAGAATGGATTAAATATAATATAAAATATACTAGAGAAAATTTTAATAAAGATAGAAGATTTATGTTTATAAACGCTTGGAATGAATGGGGAGAAGGAACTTATTTAGAACCAGATGAAAAAAATGGGTATATGGCGTTAAATATTTTATATGAAGAATTATTAAAATTTAGTAATAAATAAACGGTATAAATATTATTTTTATATATTTTCTATATCTTTTCCTACTTCAGCTATTATATCAACTTCTTCATTATTAAATAAGTCAATCATACATTTGCAATCATATCCTTCACACGAACATTCATAAGATGTATAATTATTCAGATTTAATTCGTCTATATATAAGTATTTAAAATCTTTTTTTATATCAATAATTTTAGATAAATAACTAAATTTGCAACTATTTTTAAAATTTTTAGAAGCTGCAAAATATACTTTATTTTAATTCAAATATATGAGGTCTAATTTTATTATTATAATTTAATTTTTGTTTTTTGCAGTAATTTAAAAATTCTTCATAGAACCAATCTATACCTTTTTTAGTATTTACATTATCAAAAATATCTGCATCATGTATTTGTCTTTTTTGTATTAATGATATTAGTATTTTTATTATTATATATTAAATTTTCTATTTCAATTTTTAATTCATTTAAATCAAATCCTTTTATATCATTATTGATAGGTGAAAATTATTTTTCAAAATATGATTTAATATCATCATTTAATTGAAGATTTGTCGATTTTAATAAACAATAATAAAAGATTAATAAAAAACCAAATACTATAGTGTTATTATCAAGTATATCGCCTTTACAAAAATTTCATACTCATACCTTATGTGCTTGAATAAACATAAAAAATAATCTGGGTTTCTGTCCATATTTTTAGAGTAAAAGCAAGGCATTATAAATGGTATTACATATGAAGATTCTTTTGCCAAAATTAATTACCTAAACCAAGTTTGTATTTTTTAAAAGCTTTTTTAAAGTATAGATATCTATTAGAAGAATTATAAAAAGCAAAATAGTCTTTTAAATTATCACAGAAGACTTTTTCTATAAATCTTTCGTATGACTTTATATTGGTTGTATTTTTAAGTATATTATCATTAAATAGGTATTCATTTTTAAAATCATTAAAATCGTAATTTGTAATATCTAATTCTATATAGTTTCTTCTCATAAAGTATTCTCTATGAGGAGTTTCAATTGTAATGGTTTGTTTACAGTCTTTATATTTTTTATAAGAAAAATGCATTCTTTTATATTCGTTATTATTGTCTCTTTGTATAAAAATATTATCTCTATTGTCTAATTCTTCAAATAAAAATTTTATAAATCTATTATTATTGTCATCTTCAAGCAAGGCAAAAGGACCGTAAATAATAGTTATTTTTCTATTTTGTAAATTTTGTTTTATTTTTTCTTTTTCTTCTTCAGTTAGAATATAGAATACCAAAGAATATTTCATTGCATGAACCGAACCAGAACTAATATACATTTCAGTTATATTAGGATTTAATAAATCATATTTAAAGTTTTCTATTAGTTTATTAATTTTTTTACCATATTTAAAACTAATACTTTCTTTATTTTATAGAAGAATTTTCTAATAAAGAATTAAAAATAGTTGCATAGTTTTTAAAATATTCAATGGTTTTATTTAATATTAGATTTTTTATCCAGATATAATATATCCATATAATCCGCTAACATATATTGATTCATTGAATATATTTCTTCTCTATTCTCCTCGCCAAATTTTTCTGGATTAAAAAAGAATAAATCCTTAACATCATTATTCCTACTTAATGAATCGCTCTTTTTAATTTTCAAGTATTCTTTAAGATATTCTTTATTTAAATCTTCGCTCTTATCGAAATACTTTGTATTTAGCTCTAAATTAAACACTTTGTTTACCGTTAATTTTTTATTTATTTATACTTAATTATATTCTAAACTGATAAAATTGTCAAGTTTAAAATATATTAATATATTCGAAATATAAAGCCTTAAAATTTAGTATATAATATTATGTTGACTTATTTTTGTATATTAATTAAAATAATTTTAATTTTTTTCATAAACTAATAGTATAAATTAAAATGTTGACGATTTCAATTTTTTAATATTTATGATAATTCAAATACTTTAAAGACAGTTATATTTGGAATAAAAATAATTATAAAAATTACTCCTGAAAAGATAAATAAAATCGCTTGGTGGATACCCGTTAAAAAGTTGAGAGATAATTTTAGAAATAAATTTAATTCTAAACTAATAAACTAAAATTATAATTTTTTAGAGGATTACGATTATTCAATTAATACTTAAATCTTATTATCACTTCTTAATTTAAATCAAATTCAAAATATAATATTAAAAAACTATGATTTTATTTTTCTATTAATATTTAAATAAATATTATTAAAAATTAGAATTTAAGTTATTTTCAAATTTTTGTAAATAATGTATAATATAA
>CAKVCJ010000005.1 GCA_934725655.1 uncultured Brachyspira sp. | reverse complement strand
AAAAAGGGAGAAATAGAAGATTTCCTTAAATCAAATGGGTTTGATGTTATCAAAGTTTTCTATGCAGGATTTCCGTTTTATTCACCTTTAGGCAGAGATTGGATTAATAAAAATTATAAGAGTTATGATGAAAGTATGTCAACAGAAATTATTACTATAAAAGGAAGAATATTTCATACTATGTTATATATTTTACTTAGATATTTCCGTTTTAAGAATATAGGCGATCAATTTGTCGGATTATTCGAAAAAGATTATATTACTGCAAAATAGAATATATATTATCAACTATTATTAAGTTAATTGACTATTAATTTTATTATGCTATAATATATGAAACTATATAATTTAGAGAGAGTATTATGAAAGTTTCTGCTATAATACCATGTTATAATGAAGAACTTACTATAAACAAGGTAGTAGGAGATATAAAAAAGTATTATCCGCAATGTGAAATATATGTTTTTGATAATAATTCTACTGATAACTCTTATAATATTGCAAAAGAATCTGGAGCTTATTGTAAAAAAGTAATGTATCAAGGTAAAGGTGAGGTAGTTAGACAGGCTTTTTCTATTGTGGATAGCGATATTTATATACTTATAGATGGAGATAATGAATGTGATGCTTCTGCTATACCAAGATTAGTTAATTATTTAATTGATAATAATTTGGATATGGTAACTGTTGTGAGAAAGGCAGGAAAATATAGAAAAGGTCATTCATTTGGAAATAAAATGATAACTTCTTTTGCTAAATTTTTATTCGGCAATAATGTTAATGATATATTAAGCGGTTATAGAGTATTTTCCCGCAAATTCGTGAAAACATTTCCATGTGCTTCAAAAGGTTTTGAAATTGAGGCCGAATTAACAATATTTGCTATGCAGATGCGTATGCAAATAGGTGAAATGGAAGCAGAATATAAAAGCAGACCTGAAGGCTCATTTTCTAAACTTAATACTTTTAGAGATGGTTTTAGAATATTATTTCTTATGATATATCTGCTTATGACAGAAAAACCTATTATTTTTTGGTGGATGATAGCTTTAATATTTGCATTATTAGGTTTTTATTTTGGAATAAATCCAATTATTGGTTTTATAAAAACTGGTATTGTGCCAGTAGCTTCAGCAGTTTTATCAACTGGGCTAATTTTATTGTCAGGTATATGTATTATAACAGGTTTAATTATGAATGCTATTGGAAGAGTAATATCAGAAAATAGAAGATTTAAATATAATTCAATTAAATAATTTATAAATACAAAATTAATTTGTATATTAATTTTGTATATAATATTCATTTGTATAAATTCCAGTTTTATTTTTATTAAAAATATATAATAAATTTATTGTTTACTGCTTATTTTATAAATAATAAAAAATATATATAAGTTAAATTTTATAATTATTTATATATTTTAAATTGAAAATATATATATCCTTTTAAATTATCTCTTAGACTTTTAAAAGAAATTCTGTATAATATTTTATTTATAGTGTTTAAGAGTAATAGATATTGGATACTTTTTAGTTTAAAAAAGTAGTTATTCCTTATATTTAAATTAGTAGAAATAAACAAAAAAGAATACCTATGAAAGAATATACTTCAAATCAAAGAAAAAAGATAGTTCTAAAAATAAATAAAGTTAGGAATAAAGAAATATTAGCTTTAAAATATAAGATTAGTATTAGAACATATTACTATTGAAAAAGACAATTAGAAACTTATTCTATTATAAAACCTAAATCTACTAAACCTATAACTAATAAAAATAAATTGAAAAATAAGAATATTATTAAAAGAATAGTTGAGATAAGAAAATTATATAGTTATGGTAAATTAAAAATAAAAAAAGCAATTGAAGTTAGAAGACATTAAAGTAGGAACAACATCGATAGAAACTGTCCTAAAAGAAAATAATTTGTATAGAAGTAAAAAGAAACAAATTAAGAGAAAATATAAAGGAAAACATGCACAAAACTTTAAAGAAGCAGTATAAAAGATACAAATAGATGTTCGCTGTGCCGATTTCGTCAAATATGCTTTTTTGGGGTAAATACTCTA
Organism: uncultured Brachyspira sp.; assembly: GCA_934725655.1. Classification (GTDB taxonomy): domain Bacteria; phylum Spirochaetota; class Brachyspiria; order Brachyspirales; family Brachyspiraceae; genus Brachyspira. Next base: position 18,905 of record CAKVCJ010000005.1, on the reverse strand, counting down.
TTATCAATTTAGTGCTATAGATATTGCAACAAGGATGAGGTTTGATATTTATATGATGAAAAAAGTTCATATAGCACCATTGATTTTATGAAACGTTTAATGGAATATTTTACTTTTAGAATACATTGTATTCAAAGCACAACTGAAGGAAGTGCCTGAGGCCATAGGAAGTACCTTTAGGTATGGCAATAATGGTACAGAATTTACTTACCGTAAACATTCATTTAACACTGAACATCCATTATATATATTTTGTAAGAAAAACTATATTAAAAGAGTTTATAGCCCTGTATCTTTCCCTTGGTATAATGGTGTAGTAGAGAGTACACATAGGCTAGACCAAAAAGAATTTTATGATTTTTTTACTAAAGAATTAACTTTAGAGAAAGCTAATCAAAAACTAATAAAATATAATCATTGTTGGAATTATAAACGAATACACTCTGCTTTAAATTATGATACTCCTATGTTATACTTTAAGAAATTAAGGAATACTTAATGCAATATGTATCGCTTCCATGCAAAATATTTTTATATTGTACTTGACATACATTTATTTTTTTATTATTATATCACAAATATTTTTTATGCTTATTAGTTTTATGGAGAGAATATTGTGATTAGCTATTTTCAAAAGAACAAGAAGAGAAAAAGTATATTAAATAAAATTAAAGAAAAGAGAATAATTATAAATGATTTTTATTTACCTTTAGGAATAGTTCCTATAGAGTCATCTAAACCTAAAGAAGGTGTTAGTATAGAATTAAAAACTTCTGAGGATAGTGCTGATATGTATTCTTATAGCATTTCAATATCAGCAAATAGACTTTCAGATTTATTTCTTAAATTAATAAAATTACTGCCGTATTATGCTACTATGGTAATAGAGAGAAAAAGCGAGGATATTAATAGAGAGTTTGATGTTCTTATGAGCGATCCTGATATATCTTTAGGCGAGATTAGAAGGGTGTTTAAAAAATATAATGAGCTTTGGGTGGAATGCGGTTTTGTTGGTTTTGGAGTTATTGATGAGTATAATGATTTTGAGATTTTTATTAATTTGGATAAAGAAATAATTATAAATACACCTTTTAAATATATTAAAAAAATTAATAGAATATTAGATTCTTTTAATCTCTTAGATGAAACCCCTGTTTTTATTAGTTCTGATGTTCACTGGCATTATTCTTTATCTTCTATAGTTTCTTATGAGAGCTATAGCGAGACTTATGAATATATATTTGATTATTATGATATTATTAATAATTTGAAGCATAGTTTTGGATTTGTGATTATTAATGATGATGAAAAAATAGATAAAGAGCCTAAATGGTGGAATGTTACAGTCCGATGTCTTGGTAAGTGTAAGACAGTATCTTTTGTTTCTACATATTATATAGTTGCAAACACAATAGAAGAGATGGAAACAGTAATAGACGAAAAAATGAAAGAGTTAGATATAGAGTATTATTATATATACGACTATTATAATGTTGATCCTAATAATTATCATCATAAGAGTTTAAATCTATCAAACAAAAATAATTTATTTTTTAGGAAAGCACCTTTTGGAATATGGGCAGAGTCTGACATATTTATAAGCAAGGTAAAAGATATTAGTTTATTTTATATAAATAATAGAAGCTATGAAAGAGCATATTAAAAATCAATTTAAATACTGTCCTTACTGCGGGGAGAAAGATTCTTTTATATATAACGGCGTGAAAATATTTAACTGTTCAAAGTGCGGTAGGAGCTATTTTGTTAATCCAGCTTCTGCGGGCGGAATGGTTGTTGAAACACCAGAAGGTATTGTATTTGTTGAAAGGAAGTTTGAGCCTAAGAAGGGGTATATTGATTTGCCCGGAGGGTTTTGCGAGCCTTATGAAAAAATAGAAGATGCTGTTAGAAGAGAGCTTTTTGAAGAGACTAACATAAAAATAGATAATATACATTTTCTTGTAAGCGGAAGTAATGAGTATATTTATGAAGGCATGATGTATGTTACTACTGATATGTTTTTTTATGCTAAAATAGATTATGTGCCGGATGTAAAGCCTTCTGATGATGCATCTGAAGTAGTGTTTATAAAAAAAGAGAATATTGATTTTGACAGATTGGCTTTCAAGTCTTCAAAAGAAGCTTTAAGAGAATATATAAAAATAACTCAGTAATTATATGATAATAAGTGCAAGCAGAAGAACAGACATTCCTTGTTATTATAGTGATTGGTTTTTTGAGAGAATAAAAGAGGGCTATTGTTTAGTAAGAAATCCTTTTAACATCCATCAGGTAAGTAAAATAGATTTGTCAGCTGATGCTGTTGATTGCATAGTGTTTTGGACTAAAGATGTTTCTCCTATGATTGATAAACTATATTTGATTAAAGACTATAAATATTATTTTCAATTTACAATTAATGCATACGGCGAAGATATAGAGAATGTTATTTCAAAGAGAAAAGAAAAAATAATATATTCGTTTAAAAGGCTTTCAGAGAAAATAGGAAAAGAAAAAGTTTTGTGGCGATATGACCCTATTATTTTAAGCGATAAATATAGTATTGATTATCATAAAAAACATTTTGAATATTTAATAAAAGAGCTTCATAACCATACAAATAAATGCATAATAAGTTTTGTTGATATCTATAAAAAAATAGAAAGCAAAATAAAAGATATAAATATAAAAAAAGATGATGAGTATATTTTTGAGTTATCTTCTTTTATTAGCGATATTGCTAAATATTATAATATAACTGTAGAGGCCTGCTGTGAGGATTTGCCTAATATTAATAAAGCTAAATGCATTGATGCTGAGCTCATATCAAAGATAGTAGGGTATAATATAAAAGCAAAGAAAGACAAAAATCAAAGGCTTAATTGCGGGTGTGTTGAGAGTATTGATATAGGGGCATACAATACTTGTTTATCTGATTGTATTTACTGTTATGCTAATAATAATAATATTAAAGACTCTTCTATATTTTTGCAGCAGTATAAACAATTAAGCGATTTGTATGCTATAAAAAATAAAGAGTTATTTTAAAAACAATTAAAACAACTCTTTAACTCTTTATAAAAAATTAAATATTTAAATTTTATCAATATTAGAATATTCGTTTACAATTTTTTCAATTTTTTCTATATTATCTATATCATTTACTAAAAACTCTCTTCCTATATTTAGACATATCCAATCTAATCTTGCCCTTTCATTTAAATCTTCAATTCCTGATATATCTTTATTTTTAGCAAGCCCTAATGTTCTTCTTATAAGCACGCATCCTGCAAAACCAACAGCATCTTTAAATATTCTGTCTAATACAGTTTTTATATATTCCTCTGAATGTTTTTTTCCTTCTTCGTATTGCCAATATAGAGGCTTAGTTTTTTCTAAATGGTTTTTCCATAGAGTTTCAAATTTAGCCAAAGTTCCAGTAAGCATATATTTAGCAGTATCAAAAAGCCATTTTCTATATTCTTTAGAATTTGTGCCTAATCTTTTTTGATGATATTCATGCGAAATATAAGCCATAAAGAAATTAGCCATAGCCTTTCCAATATCAAAGCCAATAGGGCCGTAGAATGCAAACTCTGGGTCTATTACATAGGTTTCTTCTTCATTTCCCATAAAGCTTCCCAAGTGAAAATCACCATGAAGAAGTGCTTCTGCCTTAGTCATAAAAGCATATTTCATCTCTGCTGCTGCTGTTTTTAATTTTGAGTCTCTTTGAAATTTTTTCACTTCATCTATATTTAATTCATCATAAAACACATTAGTATCATTATCTTCAAAAGGATGAGTAAAAATAAAATCCTCTGTAAGGCTGCATAATTCAGCATTCATATATTCAGCAACAAGAGCTTTTTTTGTTTTTGTATCCAAATAATAATCAGAAGTGTAGAATAGAGTTTTTGAAAGGAAGTCTGTCAAATCTTCAGCAGCTTTAGGGAATTTTTTGCCTTCTATAATTTCGCCTCTTAAAACTTTATGCTTGTTTAAGTTCTGCATTATAACAACGCACATATCTTCAGAAAAATAATATACATTAGGAACTAAATTTGGGCATAACTTGTACTGTTCTTTGAGAGATTTAATTTCTATTTTCATTCTGTCTTTTTCTAATGGATAGCTTTCTCCTACACATCTTAAAAAAGGTACAGACTGTTTTAATATTACAGTTTCTTTATCATTATTTTTATTTGTGATGCTATATACAAAATTTAAATTTCCATCTCCAATTTCTTTTATGATTAAGTCATCAAAGCTTGAGAATATATTTTTCATTTCATCTATAGTTTTTAAATAATCTATGATTGTATTTATATTTAATTGTTTATAAGCCATATTTAAAAACTCCTTTTATTTGTTAGTTTAAATAGTTAGTTTAAATTAAAAGCCTTTTTTAAACTTTCTCTATATGGAGGCTTTATTATTCCTTTTTCTGTAATAAATCCCGTTATAAGTTCATTAGGTGTAACATCGAAAGCAGGATTTCTCACTTTAATATTTGAAGGAGCTGTTTGAACACCATGAAAATTTATCACTTCTTTAGCATCTCTCTCTTCAATTATTATATCGCTTCCTGTTTTTGTATTTAAATCGAAAGTTGTAGAAGGACATGCAATATAGAAAGGTATATTAAAATGTTTAGCTAAAATAGCCACTCCCATAGTTCCTATTTTATTAGCAGCATCTCCATTTTCAGCAACCCTATCGCATCCTACTATCACCAAATCAATAATCCCCTTAGACATTATAAAAGCAGCCATATTATCGCATATCAAAGTAACATCTATTCCAGCCTCTTGAAGCTCAAAACTTGTTAGTCTTGCCCCTTGAAGCAGCGGCCTAGTTTCATCGGCATATACTCTTATCTTTATCCCCCTTTGATGTGCCGTATACATTGGAGCAAGTGCTGTTCCTATTCCGCTTACTGCTAATCTTCCTGCATTGCAATGAGTTAATATTCCAGAGTTTTCTTTTAAAAGTTCAGCCCCATATTCGCCTATCTTTTGGCATATATCGGTATCTTCAGAATGTATCTTTTTAGCCTCTTTTTCAAGTAAATTATACAATTCTAAAGAAGTTTTATCTTTTTTATTATTTATAGCATTAAACATTCTATTTAAAGCATAACTTAAATTAACAGCCGTTGGCCTTGAAGAGTTTAAATATTTAGCTCTCTTTTCTATAAGGCTAATAAAATCATCGCCTGATAAATTTGTATCTTTTTTTAAATCTATTAGTAAAGAATAGGCAGCAGCAACTCCAATAGCAGGAGCACCCCTTACTTTTAACTCTTTTATGGCATTATAAGAATCTTCAATACTTGACAACTTTATTTCTTTAACAGTTACAGGCAATAATGTTTGATCAAGTATATATAATTTATCTTCGCTCCATCTCACTGTAGGTATATTTTGCATTAATAGTCTCCTAATTTTTTTATAGAATATAATATATCAAAACGATTATTAAATTTCAATTATTAATTATTTTTTATAAATTTAATATTATTTCAAATTTCCCTGACAGCTGCTTCCTTCGCCCGCAGTACATCCATAACAATAATCTTCTACTACAATAGAGTTCTCTTTTAAATCATCAATGCTTAAGTCGCCTATATATTTATTGTGTACGGATGCTAATTTTTTCATTTGATTAAAATCACAGTCATAAACCTTTCCGTCATAACCTACATTGATTGTATTTAAACACATAACCCTATAAGTATTTGATGCATTAAAATTATCTTCAAGAAGCTTCATGTATTTATCGTACTTATTATTTTTTTTAAGCTTTTCTTCAAACCTTCCTATAGGTATATTTGTGATAGTATATAAATTATTAAATACTATTTTATATTCATTTTTTAAATACTCTTTATAATCTTTTTCTAATTCAGCTTGAGAGCCTGGCAAATAATCATCTAATGGATTATAAACTAAATTGATAATCAAATCTTTATCAACACCATAACCTACAGAGTTTAAATATTTAAGCATATTTATACATTTTTCATAAGTTCCACTTCCTCGCTGCTCATCTACATTTTCTTTAGTATAGCATGGAAGTGATGCTACTAACTCTACTTTGTTGTTTTTAAAAACTTCTATAAGTTCTTTTTTATTTTCTAAAATAGTTAAATTGCTTCTTAATATAATTCTATTTACATTTTTTAATCTTCTTACATCTTCTATAAACTTAGAGAGAAACATGCAATTTTCAGGAGCGCCCCCTGTTATATCAACATCTATTTTTTTATTTAAGTTTTTTATAAATTTTAAACAATCATCTAATACCTCTTTGCTTATAGATTCGTTTCTATTTATTCCAGCATCCACATGACAATGTTCGCAATGCAAATTACAATTATACCCAACATTAATTTGTAAAGTTTCTATTTCTTTCTTTTTTAATTCTATATTATGTTTTTTCAAAGTTTCAGAAAAATGTGCCATTTTGTATACTCCTTAATTTATTATAACCTACTGTTTTTTTAATAATTTTTGAAATACAGTCTTTGCAATCAAATTCACAATAAAATTTCTTATAAACTTAATTATTTATTTTGTAGAAAAAAATATATATATATTTTTTTTTATAAATATTAATTTGTCAAAGCTGTTTTATAAGATTATTTTATTAAATATGATTTTTTAGATTCACGATCTAATTTGATTAGAAAATAAGAGGGATTTTATTTTTGTAATAAATTAAAAGACTGTATTTCATAATTAAATGCTGTTTTTTTATTATTTAGCTAAAGCCTTAGATAAATCATCATAACCAGCATTACTAAGATTATTCACATTAGAAAAACCTAAATCAGCCATTATTTGAGAAGCTTGTCCAGAGCGGTTGCCTGTTCTGCAGAATAATATATATTCTTTGCTTTTATCTAATGATGAAACTTTTTCTTTAAAGTCGGCTGCTTTGAAGTCTATATTAGTAGAACCTTCTATAGTGCCAATTTCTGCAATCTCTTCTGGAGTTCTAACATCAATCACTATAATGTCAGGATTTGATTGCCATAGAGTGATAACTTCATCTACAGAAAGATTATTATAACTTGCTGCTTTTTCTTCTGAAGAAGTTTGTGATGAATTGCTGCAGCTTATTAATAATAATAATGCAAAATAAATTATAATGCTTTTTCTCATAATAAAAAACTCTCCTTTTGTTTGTAAAAATTTCAAATATGATAACATATATATAATTATAGTCAATAAATAAATTATAATGCATAATAATTTATATAAAAATTAATAATTATTTTTATGCTCTACTTGACATTTTTGCTTTTTTTGTTAATATTTTGTTTATCAATTTATTGGAGTTCATATGCTAAAAGTATATTCCAAAATTAAATTCAGCACTTTCTTTAACGAGCATAAATTCCCTCTTCAATAATAATCTATCATAGTCCGTGAGACTTATACTTATCAAATTCAAATAATTATAAAAAATAAAAGTTTTTTGTATACTTTTGTATATTTAGGAGTTTATTTTATGAATGAGCCTATGTCTAAAAATAAAAAATCGCTAATAAAAAAAATTATTTTACTGTTAATAATTGTACTTTGTGTGTTAGCATACTTTTTTATACCCATAGTAAACAGCAAACTTAATGCAGTATTTAAAATGTTTGCTACTGGAGATTTTAATGTTGTAAAAGAGTTTGTAGCTTCTTACGGGCATTATGCTATGGCGGTATCATTTATGCTTATGGTTTTTCAATCTATAGCAGCACCTTTACCTGCATTTTTACTTACATTTGCAAATGCTAATTTATTTGGTTGGAAGGCGGGGGCTTTATTATCTTGGTCTAGTGCTATGGCGGGAGCTGCTGTATGTTTTTATATAGCAAGAATCTTGGGAAGAGATTTTGTTGAGAAGCTTACAAGCAAATCTGGACTTAAACAGATAGATGATTTCTTTGCAAAATATGGAAGACAAAGCATTCTTATAGCGAGACTGCTTCCTTTTATTTCTTTTGATATAGTAAGCTATGCTGCAGGGCTTACTTCTATGAATTTTTTGAGCTTTTTTATAGCAACTGGTATAGGTCAGCTTCCTGCTACAATAGTTTATTCTTATGTGGGAGGAATGCTTACTGGCGGAGCTAAATTGTTTGTTACTGCTCTTTTAATATTATTTGCTTTATCTGCATTGATAATTCTTTTAAGACAAATATATAAAAACAAAAAAGATAAAACTAAAAATAATAATTTAGAAAAAAGTGAAAATAAAAATGAAATCTAAATATATAAAATTAGCTATATTTATATTAGCGGTAATTATAATCGTTATTGTTAATCATCATTATAAATTGCATGAGAGGATTCATAATTTTGATGATTTTAAATATATGATAGGCGACAATATTATTAAAGCATCTGTGATATATATTATAGTAACTGCTGTTGGAAGTTCTGTATTGGCATTGCCTGGAATTACATTTGCATTATTTTCTGGAATATTATTCGGACCTGTGCTTGGTATTATATTATGTTCTCTATCTTCTACTTTGGCTGCTGTAATTTCTTTTTTGATTTCAAGGTTTTTTCTTAAAGATGCTGTAAAGCCTATTGTAGAGAAGAATAAATATTTAAATAAACTTTTGTTTGAAGATGGAAATAAAAATGCAATGCTTCTATTAATGATTACTAGATTACTGCCTTTGTTTCCATACAATATACAAAATTTTGCATACGGTATAACAGATGTAAGTTTTATAAAATATTCTCTATACACATTTTTGTTTATGCTGCCTGGAATATCTTTATTTACTATAGCATCTGTAGGCATAGTTTCACAAGATAATAAATATTTATATTTTTTAATTTCTCTGGCTATATTGATATTTGTACTTATTATATCATTTTTGCTTAAAAAGAAATATTTGAATAAATGTGCTTAAAAATTTTATTTAATTAAAGGAGTAATAAAATATATAAGAAAATTATTTTATTTGCATGTTTATCATTGATGCTGATATCATGCGGCAATCAATCTTCACAAAATGTTTCTACAGATGCTCAATTAACCAATTCTATGGGAAGTGTTATATTGAGAGACGATGGGGCAGAGCCTGTTATTATTGATGCTGATAAAAAAGAGGTAATAATAGAAGCTATAGTAAACGGCAAATATTTTAATAGTCCTTCAAGACATCATGGCATAGTGTTTGAAGGCGGAAAATATGGAGATAGGGCAGTTTTAATAGGCTTGTCAGATGAGAGAGAAGTTTATCAGGCTTTAATTGATATAGGAGCCATAGCTGGAGACAATCTAAAATTAGAAGAATATACAAAGGTAAGCAAGAATGTAGACGGACAAAAATTAGATGTATTTGTTACTTGGGACGGTTTGGGCAAAGAGATTCCTTTTGCTGAGATAATAAAGTCAGATGATGTAAGAGATATGGATATAAGATTTGGAGGAAACTTTGAGGCTGCTAAAGAAAATAGAACAGGATGCATACTCTGTCTTGACAGCTGTCCTATAGCTATAACAAGTGATGCTGCTTATGCTACTGCTGAATTAGACAGTAAAAAAATAGATAAGTTTATAAGAGACGATGTTCTTCCAAAAGACGGGGAAAAAGTTTCTGTTATATTTAGAATAAAATAATTAAACATATTTATATAAAAAAATTAAAGGGAGAAACAGTATGAATAAAAAAATTATTATTATTTTGTCTGCATTTTTATCACTAATGTTGATGTCATGCGGAAATCAGTCATCATCTGCAAGTGCGTCTGCAGATACTCAATTAACTAATTCTATGGGAAGCGTTATATTAAGAGATGAGGGAGCAGAGCCTGTTATAATAGATGCAGAAAAAAAAGAAGTTATAATTGCAGCAGAAGTAAACGGCAAATATTTTAATTCGCCTACAAGACATGGCGTTGTATTTGATATGGGTTCAAATGGCGATAAATCTGTTTTAAGGGGATTAGCAGATGAGAGAGAGTTCTATCAGGCTTTAATCGATATAGGAGCAGTGCCAGGCAATAATCTAACTATGGAAGATATGAAATTAGAAAAAACAGTTGATGGACAAAAATTAGATGTATATGTTACTTGGGATGGTTTGGGCAAAGAGATTCCTTTTGCTGAAATAATAAGATCAGATGATGAAAGACCTATGGATATTAGATTCGGCGGAAATATAGAGAATGCTAAAGCAAAAAGAACAGGATGTATATTATGTCTTGATAGTTGTGCTGTTGGTATAACAAGCGATGCTGCTTATGAAACTGGTGCTGTTGAAATGAAAAAAATAGGCAGATATGGCAGAGAAGATGTATTGCCAAAAGACGGTACAAGAGTTTCTGTTATATTTAGAATAGCTCAAGATAAATAATTAAAGTATAAAAGGATTGATAAGTGAGATATTTTATTGTACTATATAATACTTTTTTATGGGCTATGATTATTTCTTTTATTATGTTTAAAAATGTATGGCTTGAAATGCGTATGAATATAGGTTTATGCTTTTTTATAATATGGGCTTTGATGTTTATTATATTTGCTTTCATTAATAAACATATTATTAAAAAATATTCGATATTCTCGCTTATCAATCTTATTATATGTTTTATAATTGCTTTAATGATATTATCGCCTTCTGCTATATTATATACTCCTTCTTCTATTATAAGAGATGGTTTGTATGCTAAGAGATTATTAAAATTAAACACTATTAACATAGCTTTGTTTATATTTATGTTCGGCGGTATTTTAATTATATTAATTTCATCTTTAACAAAAAAATTAATAAAAAATAAAATAAGTGAATCTAAATGAAATCTAATGCTCTAATAATATTTACAAGAATACCTATTGCAGGCAAAACAAAAACTAGGCTTCAGAAAAAATTATCTGCTGAGGAATGCTGCAATCTTCATAAATGTTTTTTAAAAGATATATATAAAAAAATTATAAGTTTAAAACAAAATAATATTGATATTATAATAGCATATAATCCTGAAGGGGATTTGAATATATTAAAAGAAATATTTTATGATGAGAGAACATATATAAAACAAGAAATAAACTCTCCTAATGAAAACGAAAAAATATATAATTCTATGAAAGAAGTATTTTCTCTTGGCTATAAGAAGTGCATATTAATAGGAACTGATATACCAGAGATAGATGAAAAAGATATTATTAATTCTTTTGAGTTATTGGATAATAATGATTTTGTATTTGGGCCTAGCTATGACGGTGGATATTATTTAGTAGGAATGAAAGAATATAATGATATAATAGTAAAAGTTAATAGCGGCACTCTTAATAATATTTTAGCTGCTATAGAAAATATTAATTTGAAATATTATCTTATAGAAAAAAGGCATGATGTTGATGAATATGATGATTTATTGGCTTTAAATAGCAGAATAAATAATGATAAAAAAATAATAAATACAAGTAATTTTTTAAAAAGCATTAATTTATAATAATTAGGATTTGTTTAAGTGTCTGTTTCTATAATCATACCTATTTTAAATGAAGAAAATACAATAGAAAAATTGATAAATAATTTAAATGAGCTTGAAGGGGAGTTTGAAGTTATATTCTCTGACGGTGGAAGCAGCGATAAAACATTAAGCATATTAAACAGCATAATAAAAAATAATTATAAAATAGTTCATTCTCAAAAGGGGAGGGCTAAGCAATTAAATAATGGAGCTAAAGAGAGTAGATACGACATTCTTTTATTTTTGCATTCTGACAGCATTTTAGAAAAAGATGTTTTAATAAAAATAGAAAACTTTATTAAAACTAATAATGCAGGGTGTTTAAAAATAAAATTTGACAGCAGAAAAATATTAATGTATATATGCGGATTTTTTTCTAATTTGAGAGTTTCATTAAGGCATATAGCTTTTGGAGATCAGGGTATATTTATAAAGAAAGAGTTATTTAATTATATAGGAATGTTTGATGATATAGCTCTTATGGAAGATTATAAATTGTCTATAAAATTAAAAAAAGTTTGTCCAATAAAGGCTATTGATTCATATATAACTTCATCTGCAAGAAGGTTTGAAAAAAATGGCATTATAAATACCATGATTTGTATGCAGAAGCTTCAGCATATGTTTAGAAATAATGAAGATATAGAAAAGATAGCTAATATATATAATAATATGAAATAAGGATTTTTTTATGAAGATGCCAGATAATGTGAAAGACTGTATTCATTGCAACAGATGCATAAAAAAATGCAGTTTTTTAACTAAGTATAATATGGATTTGGAAGGTTTTTCTAAAAGGGAAGATTTGGCATATCATTGTTTTTTGTGTAATGATTGTAAGACAGTGTGCCCTAAGGATATAGACGGCTCTAAGATATCTTTATCTTTGAGGCATAGCAAAATAGAATCATCTAAAAATAACAAAAAGAAAATAGAAAAAAAATATAAGTCTTTACTGTTTGAGAAAAAAGATTATATATTTAAAAACTATAGTAATGTAATAAGCGAGTCTATAATTTTTCCGGGGTGTAATTTCTCATCATTTTATCCTGATGCTTTAAGAGATATATTATATAAGTTTAAAAAAGAATATAATATTGGAGTAGTATTTGACTGCTGCGGAAAACCTATAGCTGAGTTGGGCATAGAAGAATATGAAGCAAATATAATAAAAAAATTAGAAGAGAATATGCTTTCAAATGGAGTTAAGGAGATAATAACTTTATGTCCTAATTGTTATTATTTTTTAAAGCCAAGAATTAATATAAAAATTATCACTATATATGAGAAGATGAATGAGCTTGGACTTAAGTTTAATTTGAATCATTTAAATAATAAAGAAGAGATAAATCTTTTTGTGCCTTGCCCAGATAAAGAAACAAAGTATATAAGAGATTCTATATTAAAAATTTTGGATAAAGATAAAATAAAAGAGATAAATGATATTAATTGCTGCGGGCTTGGGGGGTGTGCTATTTCTAATGAAAGAGAATTGGCAGAGGGTTTTATAGATAAACTTAAAGGCAAGAATATTAATGAGTTATATGTTTACTGTGCTACTTGTGCGGGTAATTTTAATAGGCATAATATAAAAAATATTCATCATATTTTACTTGATATGTTTAATATGGATAATTTGAAAATAAAAAATAAAACTTCTTTACTAAGGAGAGCTTTATTTAAGTTTTTTAAATTATAAGAAATAATATATACTGAAACTTTTTAAGTTTGCCAAAAATTATATTTTTAAATTTAAAATGTTTATGGGGCTTTGCCCCACACCCCACTTCTTTTACGACCGTAGGAAGTGCCTGTGGTATTGGTATAAAAGAAGCAAAACAACTGCATTTTTAGCCAAAATATAAGATAATACTTATATGACAAAATATAGTTTTTCATGTATATATAAATTGATTTTTGTAAACACTTATAAAAAATAGGATTAAAAATGATTAAAAAAATATTATTTGCTTTAATAACTATAGTTCAAGTTTTATTTGTAATATTAGCTTTTGTTTTGCATGTTCTCTCTAAAAAGAAAATGGGGGTAATGCGTCATTTTGTATATACCAACAATAAATTAAACAGCATTTATAATATGGAAAATGTTATTAATATTGCTTCGATTATAGTTTTAATTATAATTATACTTTCTATAGCGATGTTTATTTATATCATCAAAAAAAAGCTTAGCAGATATTTATATGTATTAAATATTTCATTGTTTTTATTTGGCATGCTATTAATTTCTTTTTTTAATATATTTTCTCAAAAGACATTATTATCATATTATTATATGTCATTAATATTTTTTATAGCTTATGCAGCGGAGTTTATAAAAACAGCAGTATATTTTATGACATCAAAATCTATTATAAGAATATAGATAATAAAAATAATAATTATAACGATATAAAATAATAAAATAAAAAATAAAAGCGGACATAAAAAAAGAATGCCCGCTTATAATAATATATGTGATAATTCCTAAAATAAATTAATTATTAGTTCTAGGGTCTCCTAATTGAATAGGAAGTTCAGGGTTCATCTGCCATACATACCAACCGCCGTCAAACAAAGTTACATTAGTCCAGCCTTCCTGATAGGCTATTAAAAATGGTATAGCAGCCCTCCAGCCAGTTCCGCAGTAGAATGATATTTCATTATCTTTAGTTACTCCCCATTCATTCCATATCTTTTGTGCTTCATCTATGCTTATAACTTTTCCATTATCATCAACATAATCAAATTCATCTCTTCCCCAAACAGCTCCCTTAGGCTCTCCAACTTTTTCTATATAGCTATAACCGCTTATTTTACCTATAAACTCGTCCCAGCTTCTTATGCTCACAAGCTTAAAATTAGGGTCTTTTTGTTTTTCTATTATTTGTTCAGGAAGTGAGATAATATATTCAGGATGAGCAGGAACTTTTACTCCAACATCTTCTATAGGTGCAGCTTTTTCATCATTATTAGAAGCAGCATATCCCATATCAGTCCAAGCTTTCAAATTGCCGTCTAATATATGAACTTCTTCAACTCCAGCCCAAAGAAATGTAACAGCAACTCTTGCAGCAGGAGAAGGCTCTCCATAAATTATTACAGCAGTGTCTTTTGATATTCCGAAATCTTTCATAACCTGTTCTATTTCTTGAGGAGTTCTCACATTCCAATAATTAGGTTCTTCTATTAAGTCTGTATTTATATGCAAAGCACCTGGTATATGGGCTTTCTTATAATCTGCACTTGGCTCTCCCCAAGAAGCTTCTAAAATCACATAATTTGATGACTGACTCTGATTTCCGTCTATAACACTCTTCACCCAATCAGCAGTTACATACACTCTCTGCTTTTCTACAGGGGCAGCATTTACTGAATCTGTTTGAGATGTTGTTTGATTTGTTGTTTCTGTTTTTCCGCATGATAAAAATAAAAATAATACAAAAAGTAAAGACAGTTTTTTCATTTTTTGTTTCTCCTAAAAATATTTTTATAAATTATATTATTAATTTATGTATTGTTCAATAATTTTTAGTTTATATTTTGTTTATCAGTATAAAATATATTCAATTTTTATATTTTATTATTTGTTAAAAATGTATATAATTAAAAAACATATGGAGGATGTTATGGACTTAGAAAAAAAACTTGAACAATATTATGAAGACTCTTATATAGTGGATAATATAAAAACATGCGAATCTACAAATGATTTAAGCAAAATAAATAGGAGTACTTATGATTATTTTCGTGGCCAAGATGAAGTTTTGAAAGATTATTTTTCTATAGAAGATGAGAAATTAAAGAAAAGATACGAACATTTTATGAAGATACTTATTTATGGAAAAGATAAGGAAGGAGAAGGCGGAACTAGATATGTTATTTTTGATTATATAGTTAATAGAGATTTTGAAAAATCACTCAGATATCTTGCTTATGGATATGAGAAAAAATATAAAGAGAATGTAAGAACTCTATATGGTCAAGGTTCAATATATAAAGTTTTTGAAAATTTTAATAAATACTTCAGTAAAGAGTTTCAAGAATATACAGATAAATATATTGATATTATTAATAACAATGATAATAAAAAAATATTAAAAAAAATGGACAGAGATGCTGTAATACCATTGATTGCAATATGTTCTGTGATAAAAAATAATAAAGAATGCGATGAAAAATATATTAATGCGGCTATAAAATCATTCGATGTTCTTCCTAATCTTTATGACACTTTAAATGTAATTGCTGCTATTTTAGATAAAAATGAAGCTGTAAAAAATAAATTTATAGAAGTTCTTAATAAACATGAAGAATATATCATTGACATGAATATTATACTTGGATACCATTTAAGATTATTAGATTATAACAATCCTTATAAAGCTAGAGAGAAATTCTTTAAAGCTATAAATTATCCAAATGATTTTACATTTATAGCACAGCATTTTGAGGATTATCATCGTTATAACTTCATTTATGGGGCAAGAGATTTATATTTGAATCATAAAGAAGATTTTTATAAAATTTATAATTTTGTAGAAAACAGTTTAAATAGTGATAGCTATAATAAGAATAGAAATAATGATAGAAACAAAAGAATATTCATAATACTTAGCAGCGTTTTATTAGAATATAATGATAATAAAATAGACACAAATAATTTAAAAAAGGCAGTAAGTGTATTACAAACTATAGTTAATAAATTTACAGAAGATAAATTTAATAAATATGCTAAAAGACCTACTCTCAGTTCTACAGAAAATATTGAAGAAATATTTGATAAAGATAAAAATAAATGCTTTGATGAGCTTATAGATTATTATACAAGCAAAAAAAATTCATACAATCTATATGGTAGTAGCAGATGGGGAACTGGTCTCCCTGAATATAGTTTTGATACAGAGCTTTATTTTTTATACTCTTTATTTAATTATGATGTTGAAGAAATGAAAAACTATAAAAAGTTTGCTCTTGATATTTTTAAATATTTACCAATTCAGCTTGGAATAAGAAAATATATAGAAGTGCAGGCGGCTATAGGAAGTAAAACTTTAAAAGAAGTTATTGATAGTTTATTAAATAATAAAGAATTAAATATTACATTAAAAGAAATCTTATTATCATACTATTTTGATTATGCAGGAGATCTTTCAAATTGTTATTATAACCCTGGCGGAAAATATCTTCCTACATTATATAGAGAGCTTAGATGCTTAGATGAAAATAATAATGTTATTATAAATAGCGTGAAAGATGAATTATTTAAAAGCTATTTTGATGAAGTGCTAAATATATTAAATGATGATAAGTTTATAAAGGATAATATAGCAGGCAATAAAAATACAGCCTTAGATATATTAAAGACATATAATAAATATAATTATAATGATTATCATTTAGTTTATACGATTCTTGAAAATACCAAGAGAGCCGAAGTTAAAAGGCATTGTATTAAAGTTATTTCTGATAATGAAGCTATTACAAGACCTTATGTCGAAAAGATGTCTGAAAAAGTAAAGTCTTCAGAGCTTAAAGGGGCTTTAAAAAATATTATTAAGAATTGGAACTTAAAAAAATACGGCGACAATTTCAAAAGTATTGATGAGGCGTTAGAATTTATTGACACTTACTACAACAAAAACTATGAGAAAAATATAAAGTTTTTAGATGATGTTAAGTTTACAAAAGTTTTATACAAAAACGGTAAAGAGGCTGATGAGAGAATATTTAAATATATTGTTATGTAGTATATGAATTTAGTAGAGCCTGCAAGATTAAAGGACTGCGACATGCTTGCTGAAATTCTTGATACTGCTTCATTTACCGATGCTTTGGAGAGTCTTTATAGTTATTGGAGCGATTCTAATTATGAAGCTGCAAAGAAAAATATATTAATACCTTATTTGATATATTCTGATGATTTGAAAATAGATAAGGTTTATCCACTCATAAAAGAGTTTGCAAAAGGTTCACGCACTGTTATGGCAGGATTTATTATAAGATGTATGGCATTAAACGGAAAGAACTATGCATTAATATTAGTGGACTCTCTCACAAGAAAAGCTCCTACTGCAAAAATAAAAGAAGTTGCAATAGAGACAATGGAGAATGCAGCCTATATGCTTGATATGACCGCCGATGAGCTTTCGGACAGAATAATACCTAATTTTGGATTTAGTCAAAAAGGCGAAAAAGTTCTAAACTACGGCGGAGAAGCTAAAAGAACTTTTACATTATCAATAAACAATAATCTTGAACTTACAATTACAGACAATGAGAAAGAAAAGATAATAAAATCACTTCCTGCCCCAAACAGCAAAGACGATAAAGCAGAAGCAGACAGTGCCAAAAAAGAATACACTACTCTAAAAAAAGAAATAAAGACTTTAATACAGAGCCAAAAAATAAGGCTTCAAAAAGTGCTATTAAACGGAAGGAAATGGACTTACAATAATTTTAAAACCGTATTTGTTGAAAACCCAATAATGAATATATTTGCTTTGAAACTCATTTGGGGTGTTTATGATGAAAACAACAATCTAATAGAAAGTTTTAGGTATATGGAAGATGGCACATTTAACACTGTTGACGAAGAAGAATACACTTTAAAAGAAGATAGCTTAATAACTTTAGTTCACCCATTAGAATTAGATTCTAATACTATAGAGAAATGGAAAACTCAATTATCCGATTATGAGATAGTTCAGCCAATAGAGCAGCTTAATTTGAAGTATGAAGAGATTACAGAAAAAGACATTGCCGAAGATAGGATTAATTCTCTTAATTCAAAAACAATAAAAGCAGGAGTATTAATGTCATTAGCAAGTAAGTATGACATGGCAAGGGGTTAAACTATGGACGGAGGAAGTTTCTCTGAGTACATATTAAAAGACACTTATCTTAATATATCAGTTCACATTTCATTTGACTATATGTATTTCGGAATGGACGCTAATGAAGATGTTGGTTTTGGAGACATTGAGTTTTGTGAGATTGATGAGGGCATTGAGACTTTGATTAATCCGCTAAAGGTGAATAAAAGATTTGCTTCATCAATTTACAGCATAGTGAAGGGTATTTTTGGTGAATAAAATTATTTAATACGCACGGTAATTAGATAAAAGAATATAGAGTAGTTAATAATTTATTTTATAGTTATTAACTACTTTTTTATTCATCGTGCGGCTTAATAAATTCTAAATTTAAATAACGTTAGGGTGGGTGCTTTTAAATTCTGTTTAAGCAAGTAAAAAAATAAAAGTTAAAATTATAAATAAAAACAATCAAAAATAATGGGTGAGGAATGTAATAAAAGTTTTAAAATTTAAGGGGCTGTCCTAGATAACTTAAATTTGTTAAAATTTAAGTATGAAACGCAGTAAATTAAGTCAAGAAAAACAATTA